>CAZXMK010000160.1:0-7107 GCA_964641935.1 uncultured Syntrophaceae bacterium | reverse complement strand
GGAAAAACGGGACCTCTGGGTGATCCTGTTTTCCAGGGTCATAGAGCGGGACCTGGGCCCCTACTACACGAAGATCGGAATGCCCGTTTCCGCGGGCGCCCTGAATGAAGTGAAGAGATACCCCCGCTGGATGCCCGTTTCGCTCTGATCGGGTGCCACGGCCTTGCACGGCCCGGCGGGTTTGTTGTCGGCCAAACGAAGAACCGCCCCGGTTCTGCCCCGGGGCGGTTCGGTTCTGAAGGCTTCGACGGGTCACAGCCTCTTTTTTTTCAGCGATCCTTCTCCAGGATGAATACGGAGCAGGCGGCCTCCTCCGTTCCGATCACGCCGCCGCCGTTTTCCTGCAGGGCCAGCTTGGCGTCTTTTACCTGGCGGGGTCCCGCCTCCCCGCGCAGCTGTGTTGCCAGCTCATAGAGCATGGAGATGCCCGTGGCGCCGACGGGATGCCCCTTGGAAACAAGGCCCCCGCTCGTGTTCACGGGCGTCGAGCCTTCCAGCGTCGTGCCGCCGGACTCGACGAAACGGCCTCCCTCCCCGATCGGGCAGAATCCCATCATCTCGGACTGAAGAATGACGCTGAACGACGTGGCATCGTGGACTTCGGCCACATCGATATCGGAGGCGGCGACGCCGGCCATGGCATAGGCCTTGTCCGCGGCGACCTTGCTCAGGCCGGGCTCGTCGAGCCCCTTGTACTTGCCGCCCGTCATGACGCTCGCCCGGATCTTGACGGCCCGGTCCCGGACAGCCGGAGGAAGGCCCTTCAGATAATCGCCGGAGCACAGGACCGCCGCTGCCGCCCCGTCCCCGATGGGGGAACACATGGACCGCGTCAGGGGATAGGTCACGATCCGGTCCTGGAGCACCTGATCCACGTCCATCGAGAACTTGTACTGGGCCTTCGGGTTCTTTGCCCCGTAATCATGGGTGAAGGCCGCGGCGCAGGCGATCTGGCGCTGGGTCGTGCCGTACTTCCACATGTGATACAGGGCCTGCATCCCGTACGTGTCCATGAAGAGGCTGCGGTTTCCCCCGGTCTTGAACTCCCGGCCCACCAGATCGCCGATCCGCCGATAGACGTCGATCGTCTCCTCGGTGGTGAAGTTGTCGATGCCCGCCTCGAAGATCTTGAACATGGTCGCCGGGTCGTCGGGAATGAACAGCTTCTCGACCCCAAGAGCCAGGATGACGTCGTTCTGCCCGCTCAGGATATCCTTCCAGGCGCAGTGCGCGGCCATGGAGCCCGTCGCACACGCACCTTCCACGTTGATGATCGGCACGCGCTCGGGGAAGAGACCCTCCCGTACCAGGGGGATGAAGCAGATCTGCCCCCGGATGCTGGACTGGCCGAACAGGTGCATGGCGCAGTTGCCGAAATAGCCGAACTGGATCTCGTTTCCGTCGGACATCCCGGCGTCGTTGATCGCTCCGAGATAGGCCTCCCGGACCAGGTCCCGGAACGAGCGGTCCGGATACTTTTTGAACTCCGTCGAATAGGCCCCCACGATATAGACGTCTCTCATCTTTTCCTCCTTTGACGTATGATTTCCATATATCCTCCCGGCGTCCGGTCCTCGTCGAAAGCCCGGTGTTACACGCGCCGCTCGGCGCCGGCCCAGTAGCGCTCCCGCATCTTCTTCTTGTCGATCTTGCCCAGGTTCGTCAGGGGGATCGCATCCCAGAATTCGACGCTCTTGGGAGTGACCAGGCTTCCCTTCTTGTCCTTCACGAAGCGGATCAGGTCCTCTTCCGTGGCCGTCTTTCCCTCGTGGAGAACGACCACCGCCTTGACCAGCTCGCCCCACTTCTCATGCGGAACGCCGATGACGGCGGCGCTCTTCACCGCCGGGTGCTCGTGAAGGACGTCCTCGATCTCCCGGGGGAAGATGTTGAAGCCGCCGCTGACGATCATGTCCTTGGAGCGGTCCACGATATAGAGGTATCCCTCCTCGTCGAACTTGCCCACGTCTCCGGTCCACAGCCAGCCGTCCCGGAGCGCCTCCGCCGTCTCTTCGGGCTTCTTGAGATAGCCCGTCATCATGTTGATCGTCCGGCAGACGATGTCGCCCGATTCCCCCCGGGGCACTTCCCTGCCGTCCTCCCCGATGATGCGCACGTCCGCCGTCATCACCGGCCGGCCGCAGGACTTGTAAACGCGCATGCGCTTCTCCGGATCGGCGATGACATGCTCCTGCCGGGACAGGCAACTGATCATCATGGGCGTCTCCGTCTGTCCAAAAAGCTGGGTGAAAATCGGCCCCAGGGTGTCCACCGCCTGGGCGAGGCGCGCCGGGGCGATGGCGGAAGCACCGTAAATGATGTTGCGCAGGCTGCCGAGATCGTACTTCACGAGGTCCGGGGTATCAAGAAGAACATAGATCATCGTGGGAACGATGAAGGTCGATGTGACCTTCACCTTTTCCACCCGCTCCAGGAACAGTTTCGGATCGAAATGGTCCTGGATCTCGCAGGTCCCCCGCTTCAGCAGGACCGGCAGGATCAGGCACCCCCCCGCGTGGGTGAGCGGCGTCGCAAAGGCGAACACCTCGTCCCAGTCCAGGCCGAGGTGCAGCATCTCGCTGATGAAGGTTCCCACCCAGGTGTTCTGGTTGAGCATCACCCCCTTGGGAAGGCCCGTCGTTCCACCGGTATAGAAGATCCCCACCAGGTCCTCGCAGTCCAGGTCGACCTGCGGCACCTCCGGCGGACTGTTGTCGATGAGGCCCTGCAGATGCTCGTGGCCCGGTGCCACCGAAGCCCCGTCCCCGGCCACGCAGATGTAGTGCCTGACCGTCTCCAGGGAGGGAATCATTTCCTTCACGCGCCCGGCCATTTTCTCATGATAGATGATCGCTTTACACTCGGACTGGTTCATCATGTAGATGTGATCCCTGGAATTCAGAAGCACCGCCAGGGGAACGCGGACCAGGCCGAGCTTTCCCAGGGCGTATTCGCAGAAGATGTACTCGGGGCAGTTTGCCATGAGAAAAGCCACCCGGTCGCCCTTCTTCAGCCCCATTTTGTTCAGGGCGTGGGCCAGCGAATAGGCCTTCTTCTGCATCTCGTCGTAGGTGTACCGTTCGTCGTGGAAGAGAATGGCGGTATTCTGCCGAAAGGCCGCGACCGACCGGTCATACAGATCCGCACACGTAATGCCGTGAAACATCGTGGTCATAGCTGTCCTCCCTGGATCTAAATAGAATCTTAATGGTCCTCATTTTCAGAGCCCGGCCCTGCCGACGGCATCTCGCGGCCTCACTGCGGCCTTGCAGCGATCCGCCCTGCCGGGATCGTTGTCCCGAGGTTGATTACGACGCCTTCCCGGCTCTCTGGATGCCGACGGCTTTTTCCTGGCGAAGGAGGATCAAGGCCAGGAAACCGCCGACCAGTGTGAGGGCGGCAAAGGCGTAATAGGCATAATTGAACGAATTGGTTGCCTTGAGGATGAATCCGACCACCATGGGGGCCAGGATGCCCGAGAACGATCCGCTGCCTAGCATGAAGCCGGTGACCTTGGGAACATCGGCCCGGTTGAAGACCCCCATGACCAGGGAGAACATGATGTTCATCGTGCCGTACGCGAAGAACGAGGCCATGAAGAAGCAGGCCAGGCTCACCTCGATGGAAGGCGTGATGACCGCATAGACAATCAGCGGCACGGAGCAGAACATGTTGAAAGATACCCAGCTCGCCCGGTGCTTGAAGGGGAGGCCCCGGTCCGAAAGCCAGCCCAGAACGAGAGCGCCGAGAGCCGCGCCCACAAACGGAAGCGAAGACAGGAAGCCGCTCTTCACCAGGGACAGCCCCCTGGCCTTCAGAAAATACGTCGGGATCCAGTTGATGTTGGCCCACACGAACATCAGGTCGGAGAAGTAGACAAAGCAGAGCATCCAGACGATCGGGTTCTTGAGGTATTCGGACAGGGTCGCGCTGGGCGCCGTCAGCGCCGCCGCTCCGTCCGCCCTGGCGATGGCCGATTCGATCTTTTCGCGCTCGTCTTTCGAGATATGCGGATGGGACGCCGGATTGTCCCGGAGGCGCAGCATAACCAGGCCGACCAGGGCAAAGCCAAGGACGCCGAAGATATAGAAAACCATGTGCCAGCCGTAGGACGCCACGATGAGACCCGCCAGCGGGATCCCGATGATGGCGCCCACGTTCATGGCGGAAGACATGACCCCGATGGAGAACGCCCTTTCCGTAGGAAGCATCCAGTGGTTCAGGAGCTTCGTGCAGATCAGGAACATCGGCCCCTCGCACATCCCGAAGAGGACCCGGATCACCAGAAGGCTGATGAAAGACCATCCGAAACCGGTAAAGATGGTCATGATGGACCACAGGATGATGATTACGGACAGGAATTTGCGGGCGGAGTATTTCTGGGCCAGGTAGCCGCCCGAGAAATTCATGATGGTATATCCGATATTGAAGCCGCTCATGATGATTCCCATAAGGGCGACGTCGATTGTTAATTCTTTAATGATGAGAGGTGCAGCAACGGAGAAATTAAACCGATCAAAATAGGAAAGCATTGTTACAACAAAAACCCAGAACACAACTTCCCAGCGATAACTCATCATTTTCATAAAAACACCCCCTTGTTATAATGTTTATTCATCCAAAGACTCCCCTTAATTTCTATTTATTATGTATAAACATTCTTTCGTACAATCCGACGTTTTATAACAAGACATCTTTCTCTTTTTTTGAAAAGAGATAGGATATAAATAATTAAATTAGATTTGACATTTTCGGCTGCGTTCGATATAGAAACCCCGAAAAACTTGGTCAGTATAGATAACAGTTGCTTGATTTAAACAATCCGCAAAATTTGGGATTTAACATCATAAGGATTAGGGAATTTTATATCCCTAATTCAGGGGATCCCCGATGCCGTCCTTAAATCGTTTCCTGAGGCAGAAGAAAGAGTCGCTGTTGAAAGACATCATCGGCAGCCTGGATGAACTGACGCCGACGCCTTACATCGACCACCTGGCCCGCTCTCCCGAAGGGCAGCGGCGGATCCGTCTGTGGCTGGATTTGATTATTCAGTCCCTGGAGGGGAAGGAGCAGGCTTTATTCGACGATCAGCATGATATCGGTTACATCAGGGCGACCCAGGGCTACGAGTTCTCCCAGACATCCCCCTTCTATCCGACGGCCCTGAAAGTCCTGAACAAAGCCCTGATGGAGGCCGACGAGCCGGCAACGGCGGACTTTTTCCCCGACTACCGAAGGCTGATGGAGTACTATCTCCACGGTTATCGAATGATATCCGAGTCGTACATCAACACCCGCGAGGACATCATTCAGGAAAAAGTCTTTCATCTCGAGGAGCTCTACGACTTTACAAAAGAGATCATCGTCACACAGGACATCGAAAGCATAATAGAAATCCTCCTGAAAAAGATCCACAGGCTCATGGAGCGGGGATCCTGCCACTTCCTCCTGTCCCAGAACGGCGCAGGCCGCTGCGTCTACAGCCAACCGCAGAAGACCGCGGCAAAAGACATCGTCCGGCTCATGGAGAAGTCCTATCTCGACCGTTCCATCCTGTTTCAGAGCCAGTCGGGATGGGTCACGAGCCGGATCCGGAGGGTAAAGAAGAAGACTTTCGCAGCCGTTCCCGTTTACCTCCGCGGCCAGTCGTACGGCGTGATCGCGCTGGTCAACCGCAAGACCCCCTTCGAGTTCACGGCCAGGGAGCTGGACCTGCTCAATCCGTTCCTCTACATTTCCGTGATTGCGCTGGACAACGCCTTCATGTTCCGGCAGATCGAGCAGAACAATCAGCAGTTGCGGTTTCTTACGGAAAAGATCATCACCATCCAGGAAGAAGAGCGCAGACAGATCGCCGTCGATATCCACGACACCCTGGCCCAGACCCTGGCCTCGATCGGCTACAAGATCGAATTCTGCAAGGAGCACGTGCATCACCCCGAACAACTGTCGGCCCAGCTGAACCTCCTGACGGGGATCGTGAAGAATGCGATCTTCCAGTCCCGCAGCCTCATGTCGGAGCTGCGACCGGAGCTCATCGACACCATCGGCCTGATGGCGGCGATCCGCCGCCTGCTGGACAACTTCGAGACGGCGACCGGAATCCGCGTTCATGCCGACCTGCCCGCCAGGGTCGATGCCCACGCGACGGCAAGCATCTGCATCTACCGCGTGCTGCAGGAGGCACTGGCGAACATCGGCAAACATTCGCAGGCAACAACCGCCCATGTGACGCTGAAGGAAAAAGGCAACCGCATTTCCCTGACCGTATCGGACAATGGAAAAGGCTTCGACATTTCTTCGGGACTTCTGCAAATGGCCAGCCAGAACAGGCTGGGCCTGGTGTTCATGAGGGAGCGGGTCGAGGCGTGCGGCGGGAGCTGCGCCATGGAAAGCTCGCACGGCAAGGGGTGCCGGATCGAGATATCGGTCCCCCTGGAGAAGAGAAAAGGATCATGAGCATCAAGGTAATGGTTGTCGACGACCACGACATCGTCCGGGAAGGATTGAGGCAGATCCTGGAAATCTCGTCCGACGTGAAAGTGATCGGCGAGGCCAGAAACGGACTGGACTGCCTGGAGCAGCTCGACCACCTTTCCCCCGACATCATCTTCATGGACATCCAGATGCCGGGCATCAGCGGCATCGAGACCACCAGGCTGGCACGCAAAAAGAAGCCCGGCGTGCGGGTCATCATCCTGACCATTTACCACGACGCGGAATTCGTGACGGAAGCGATCCAGGCGGGAGCGATCGGCTATGTGCTGAAGACGGTCGGCAAGGACGAGCTGCACAAGATCATCCGCCATGTCATGGACAACCACGCCTTTATCGATCCCCTGGTGACCTCCTCCGTGATCGATGAGATCAAAAGGGACGGAAAGGTGGTGGAGAAAGCCGAGAAGCCGATCTTCACGAAACGGGAGCTGGAGGTCATGAGCGGGCTCGTCGCCGGACAGACGGATCGGACGATCGCCGCATCGTTGAATATTTCGGCGCACACGGTCCGGTCCCACATCAAGAACATTTTCCAGAAACTGGGGGTCGGCACAAAATCCCAGGCCGTGGCGGCGATCCTCCGCGAACGGATCATCACGGAATGACCGA
>CAZXMK010000159.1:0-7110 GCA_964641935.1 uncultured Syntrophaceae bacterium | reverse complement strand
CGGAGGACGTCGTCCCCGGCATCGAGAAAGATCCGGTGCAGGCGGAGCCGGACGCCGTCGGGGGCGGTTCGGACGCGGATCATCGAGACGTGGTTATCCGTGAGGACGAGATGAACGGGACGGCGCAGGCTTGTCTCCAGGCGCTCCCGGAGGTCCTGCTCGCCGGATGCAAAGGGAAGGGAAAGCTGTTTCATGGATCCGCCGGCGGGCCGGAGAGCCTTCCGGCGGGGAACATCGGCGGACCGTGTCACTTTTTGCGCTTCTTGATCCGGTTCTTCTCGTCCACGAAGACGCACTTGGGAGTCCACGTTCGCGCGGCCTCATCATCCACCGTGACGTAGCTGGCGATGATCACAAGATCGCCCCGGGAGACCTTGCGGGCCGCCGCGCCATTCAGGCAAATGACTCCCGATCCGGCCTTCCCGGTGATGGCGTAGGTCGTGAACCGCTCCCCGTTGTCGACGTCGTAGATCGCCACCTTCTCATAAGGGACGATGTCCGCCGCCTTCAGGAGTTTCTCGTCGATGGTGATGCTGCCCTCGTAGTGAAGGTCCGCATCGGTGACCGTGGCCCGGTGGATCTTCGATTTCAGCATGAACCGCTGCATGACGCGCCCCTTGTTCGAAAGGATTCTTTTTTACGCCTTCGGCGTCCCGGACATCGGCACGTCCAGGGCCTCTCCGAAGACGGAGTTGTCGATGAGCCTCGTGTTCCCCACCCGCACGGCAAGGGCCATGACGCACGTCCCCTCGATCCGCTCCACATCCTTCATGGTCGCGGCGTCGCAGATCTGTACGTAGTCGATTTTCGTGAAGGGGTGGGATGATATGAAGGATTTCGCTTCCGCGACGATGACGGAGGCGTCGCGCTCGCCGCCGGCATACCGTTCCTGGGCTCTCTTGAGGGAGCGGGAAAGGCTGAGGGCGGACTCCCGCTCCTCCGGCTTCAGGTATGTATTCCGGGAACTCATGGCAAGCCCGTCGGTCTCCCGGGTGGTCGGCATGGCCACGACTTCCAGGTCCATGTTGAGGTCCTCCACCATCCGCCGGATCGCTGCAAGCTGCTGGAAGTCCTTCTTGCCGAAAACGGTCAGGTGGGGCTTCACGATGTTGAAGAGCTTGCAGCAGACGGTGGTGACGCCCCGGAAATGTCCGGGCCGCGAGAGGCCGCAGAGGTTGTCGGTGACTTCCTCCACATTCACATAGGTCTGATAGCCCGGAGGATACATCTCCCGGTTCGACGGGAAATAGATGACGTCCACTCCGACCGATTCGGCCAGGCTCCGGTCCCGGTCGAAATTCCGAGGGTAGCGGTCCAGGTCCTCCGCAGGGCCGAACTGGGTCGGGTTGACGTAAATGCTTACCACGAGGCAGTCGGCCCGCCTGCGGCCTTCCCTCATGAGGTCAAGGTGCCCCTCATGAAAAAAGCCCATGGTCGGGACGAAGGAAACCGTCTTTCCCTGTCGCCGGAGCGACTCCGAGAAAGCCTGCATTTCCCGAACCGTTTCGATGATCTGGATCATCAATGCCATCCCGACAAAAAAAGCCTCGCCGTCGTGAGACGGGAGGCCTGGTTTGCTTCGGGCTCAATTCTTTGCCTGACCTTTCCGTCTCAGTCCGTCTCCGGATCCAAGCGGCAAAAACGCCGTATCAAACGGGGTCCCCGTTGTCAAGCCCTTTTCGCGAGGCTTCCAGGAGAACGATGCTGAGGCGGCCGAATTCGGCGGGAGACAGGGTCTCTCCCCGGCGCACCGGGTCGATCCCCGCGGATCGCAGGAGGACGCCGAGGTCGCTGTCTGCTGGCAACCCCAGGGACGCCCCCTTGAGATTGTTGTATATCGTCTTTCTCCGGCTGGCAAAGGCCGCCCGGACAAGCGCCGTAAAATACGCCTCTTCTCCGAGCGGAAACGGCGGTTCCTTGAGAAAGTCGAAGCGCAGCACCCGGGAGTGGACCCGGGGAACGGGGTAGAAGCAGGTGGCAGGAACGTCCAGCCGCTGGGTAACGCGGGCAAAAGCGGCCACCAGGACCGACGGGATGCCGTATTCCTTTGTCCCCGGAGACGCCGTCAGCCGCTCCGCCAACTCCCTCTGGAACATCAGCACCGCCCGCCCGATCCGCCTCCGGTGCGCCAGCAGATGAAACAGGATCGGCGTCGACAGGGAATAGGGGATGTTGCCGACCACCGTGATCCCCGCCCCGCCCTCCCCGCCGGCAAGCCTGGAGAAATCGACCTCCAGGACATCCCGATGGATAATCTCGACGTTGCCCCGGTCCCGGAAGCGCTCCTCGAGGATTTCCGTCATCCGCGGATCCACCTCGACGGCCAGGACGCGCCTGGCCGCCCCCGCGATAAGCTCCGTCAGGACGCCCGTCCCGGCGCCGATCTCGACCACCGTTCCGTCATTCCCGATGTCCGCCATGGCAACGATCTTCTCCAGGATGTTGCGGTCCTGAAGAAAGCACTGCCCCAGTTTTTTTCTCGGTCTGAGCCCCCGGGAGCGGAGGACTTTCCGCGGCGTCGTCATGCCTTTTCGGCCCTCCATGCGTCAAGCAGCCGCCTCGTAACGAGATAGGCCGGCAGTGCGAACACCGGCGCAAACAGGAGCCCCCCGACCTGGAGCGGCAGGAGGATCTCCCAGCCCAGCCCGGCAACGGACGCCAGCGAGTAGTCGGGAAGGGTCAGGGTAAACCGCTCCATGCCCAGCAGAAGGCGGCCCGTCTCGTACTGGGAAATGTACAGAATCGGGATCGTCAGGGGGTTGGAGATGAACCAGGATCCCAGGTAAGCCGCCGAGAGATGCTGGCGGAAAAGAGCGGATGCGGCCAGAACCAGCGCTGTATGGAACGGGATCGTCGGGGTCGCGCCGATGAACACGCCGACGGCGAACCCGAGGGAGATGCGCCGCGGGTCCCCCCGGAGGCTCACGAAGCGCCGGTAGAATCCGGCGAGCCATTCCTTGAACGGACTCATCGGAGCGAAGAGAGAGGCCACCGGGAAACGGCATTCAGGTCGAAGGAATCCCGCATGCCCATGGAGAGCCGGTAATCGCCCACGACGGCGATCATGGCGGCGTTGTCGGTACACAGAACGGGGGGCGGTACGAGCACCTCGATCCCGCGTTCCCGGGCGTCCTCCTGGAACCGCGCCCGAAGCCGGCTGTTGGCGGCCACCCCCCCGCAGACCACCACCTGCTCCAGGCCGCTCTCTTCCGCCGCCCGGAGGGTCTTCTCCACGAGCACGTCGACTACGGCCTCCTGGAAGCTGGCCACGACCCCGGGCATTGCTTCCGTTCCCGGCATTCCCTTCTGTTTCACATAATTCAGGAGCGCCGTCTTGAGGCCGCTGAAACTGAACTCCAGGCTGTCCCGCATAGCCCGGGGAAACGGCACGGCGGACCGGTCCCCCTGCTTTGCCAGACGGTCGATGACGACTCCCCCGGGATAGCCGATGTCGAGGAGCTTCGCCGCCTTGTCGAAGGCCTCTCCGGCGGCGTCATCCCGCGTCTGCCCGAGGATCGAGAAGCGCGTGAAGTCGTCCACCCGGTAAATCGTCGTGTGCCCGCCGGAGACCACCAGCGCGGCGAAGGGGAAGGAAGGCCGGCGGTCGGACAGGAAAACGGCCGCAACGTGCCCCTCCAGGTGGTTGACACCGACGAAAGGAAGCTTCCGGCCGAAGGCAACCGCCTTGGCCGCAGAGAGGCCCACCAGGAGCGACCCGACCAGGCCGGGTCCCCGTGTGACGGCAATTCCTTCAATCCCGTCAAGCGTGGTTCCGGCGTCGTCTAGGGCCTTCAGGATCACGGCCCCGATGGCCTCGATGTGCTTGCGGGAGGCGATCTCCGGCACGACGCCTCCATATCGGCTGTGGACGTCGATCTGGGATGCGATGACGTTCGACAGCATGATGCGACCGTCCCGGACGACTGCCGCCGCCGTCTCGTCACAGGATGTCTCGATGGCCAGAACCAGCATGATCATGTTCTCCCGGCGTTTTTCGTTTACAATCAGGCTGGGAGACTATATAGAAGTCGCCTGATTTTGTAAAGTTCACTGGACCCCGGTTGTCCGGAAAGCGTTCAGTCCTCGGGTCGACCGGGAAGCCGGTGGGGAGCATGCCGATCATGGAGATCAAGACGGATTTTTTGATCCTGGGCAGCGGAATCGCCGGCCTCAGCCTCGCCATCAAGGCCGCCGGTCTGGGCAGTGTGGCCATCGTCACCAAGAAGGAAAAAATCGAGTCCTCCACAAACTACGCCCAGGGTGGAATCGCCGCCGTCCAGGCGGAAACGGACTCCTTCGCCGCCCACATCGAGGATACCCTCGTCTGCGGGGCCGGCCTCTGCAGGCCCGACGTCGTGAAGTTTGTCGTCGAAGAGGGGCCGGAGCGGATCCGGGAACTGGTGGAGTGGGGGGTCCAGTTCACCCGGGCCAAGGATCACCCCGACCGTTTCGACCTGGGCCGGGAAGGCGGACACAGCGCGCGCCGGGTCCTGCACGCCCACGACCTGACGGGCCGGGAAATCGAGCGGGCCCTGTCGGACATGGCCGCATCGAAGCCGAACATCCACTTTTACGAAAACCACTTCGCCATCGACCTGATCCTGAAGTCCCGCATCCCGGGACAATGGTTCACCGAGGACGACCGGTGCCTGGGCGCCTACGTCCTGGATATCCTCCGCGGCGAGATCCATACGTTCCGCGCCCGCTTCGTGATCCTGGCAACGGGCGGCACCGGCAAGGTCTACCTCATCACCACGAACCCCGACATCGCCACCGGCGACGGCGTGGCCATGGCTTACCGGGCCGGCGCCCGGATCGCCAACATGGAGTTCATCCAGTTCCATCCGACCTGCCTGTACCACCCGGAAGCCAAGGCTTTCCTGATCAGCGAGGCGGTCCGCGGCGAAGGAGCGATCCTGAAGCTGAAGAACGGCACCCCGTTCATGGACCGGTACCACCCCATGAAAAGCCTCGCCCCCCGGGATGTGGTGGCCCAGGCAATCGACAGGGAGTTGAAGAAATCCGGGGAAGAATACGTTCTCCTGGACATCTCGCACCGCGACCGGAACTTCGTCATTGGCCGCTTTCCCCATATTTATGCCAGGTGCCTCGAATTCGGCCTGGACATCACCCGGCAGCCCATTCCCGTCGCTCCGGCGGCCCATTACCAGTGCGGGGGCGTGGTCGTTGACGAATACGGGGAAACGAGCATCCCGGGAGTCTTTGCCAGCGGCGAAGTGTCCTGCACCGGCCTTCACGGTGCGAACCGCCTGGCCAGCAACTCCCTCCTGGAGGCGGTGGTAATCAGCCACCGGACATTCCTCAGGATCATGGAACGCTTCTCGTCCGTCCCGGATGATCCCGTTCCCATTCCGGCATGGGACCCCCGGGGTGCCACCGAAAGCGACGAATCCATCGTGGTATCGCACAACTGGGATGAAATCCGGTCCTGCATGTCCAACTACGTGGGGATTGTCCGCTCGGACAAGCGTCTGGAGAGGGCGGAGCGGCGCATCGAGCTGATCAGCCGGGAGATCGACGAATACTATCGGAACTTCCTGATCACGAAAGACCTGCTGGAGCTTCGGAACATCGCCACGGTGGCGGGCCTGATCGTGCATTGCGCCCGCCTGCGGAAGGAAAGCCGGGGTCTCCATTTCAACATCGACTACCCCGACCGTGACGACGAAAACTGGCTGAGGGATACGGAGGTGGTCCAGCCTTCCTATTACCGGGGCAATTTCTCGAATCCCCTGGCAATCTGACCCTCTTCAGGACCAGGACAGCTCGACCTTGCCGAGGACGCCGGTAAAGACCAGCCGGAAGGATCCCTCTCTCGGAACGGAACCGGCCTTGAATTTCAGGCTGTAGCAGGTTCCGTGGTAGGGGTTGACATAGGGATAGAAGGCGGTCACCAGGGGGGTCACTTTCCCGATGCGCCGCACCTCCATGGGCTCGAACCGATTCCCCCGTTCATCGAGAAGGTAGATCTTCCAGACGGACCCGTTCCGGTCGAAATCGTTCGCATCCCTGTCCGGCATGGCGGCATAGAAGAAGAACTCGTCGAAATCGGAGGCCATCTCGTCGAGCACCTCCCGGCGGGACTTCATCTGCTCTTCCGTCAAGCCATAGAGACGGGCGTAGTCTTTCACGTAGGCGGCCCGGAATTCAGCGGACTTGAACGTGGCGGTCAGATCGGCCCGGGTCTCGAGCTGGGAATGCAGGCCCCGGGTTCGGGTCGAGGCGTCCAGAACCGCCCGGTACTCCCGGGATACTCCCTTCTCCGGCACCATTTCCACGTAGTTCCGCAGGTAGTCGCAACCGGCCAGCAGCGCCAGGATCAAGACCAGCAGCCCCGGTGCGGCAAACCGGGCTGATCCTTCCCCCCGCAGTCGAACGATCGGTTCGCTCATGCCTCCCCCCCGAAAACGCGATTAAAAATGTAGTCCACGTGCCTGAGAAAATTTTCCACCCGGAACGCCTCGTCCAGTTCCGCGTCCCCGATGCGGGCGGTGATCTCGCCGTCCTGCCGGAGCAGTTCCCGGAAGGGCAGCCCGCGCTCCCAGGAAGCCATGGCGTTCCTCTGCACCGCCGCGTAGGCGTCCTCCCGGGTCATCCCGCTCTCGACCAGCTTCAGGAGGACCATCTGAGAGAAGATGACGCCGTGGGTCATCTCCAGGTTGGCCTTCATCCGCTCCGGGTAGACCACCAGATTCTCCACAAGGCCCGTGAAGCGGGCCAGCATGAAGTCCAGGAGAATCGTCGCATCCGGGCCGATGACGCGCTCCACCGACGAGTGGCTGATGTCGCGCTCGTGCCACAGGGCAACGTCCTCGAGGGCCGCCAAAGCATAGGAGCGCATCAGGCGGGCGAGGCCGGAGAGATTCTCCGAGAGCACGGGATTCCGCTTGTGGGGCATGGCGGAGGACCCCTTCTGGCCGGGAGAGAAATACTCTTCCGCCTCACGCACCTCCGTCCTCTGCAGCAGCCGGATCTCCTGGGCGAACTTGTCGATGGAGGAGCCGATGATGGCAAGCGTGGAGAAGTACTCCGCATGCCGGTCCCGCTGGACGATCTGGGAGGAGACCGGGGCGGGCTTCAGGCCGAGTT
>CAZXMK010000158.1:0-7136 GCA_964641935.1 uncultured Syntrophaceae bacterium | reverse complement strand
GATCTCCCGGGGATGCTTGTAGTTGGACAGGTAGGTCCGGCAGTGGCGGAGGATGTCCTTCTCGCCTGCCGTCGCACCCGGCTTCAGCACGATGCTTGCCTTCACAATCTCGCCCCGCATCAGATCCTGCTTGCCGGTGATCCTTGCCTGCCGGACGGCCGGGTGCATCTCCAGGACCAGTTCGATCTCCCGGGGGTAGACGTTGAAGCCGCTGGTGATAATCATCCGCTTTGCGTGGCCTGTCAGGAAGACATAGCCGTCCGGATCCATGGTCCCCAGGTCGCTCGTGTGCAGCCACCCGTCCCGGATCACCTCGGCGGTGCGAGCCTCGTCCTTGTAGTATCCCCTCATGACGTTTGCGCCCCGGATGATCAATTCCCCCTCCTGCCCCCGGGGGACTTCCCGCCCGTCCCGATCGACGATCTTCGCCTCCACACCGGGGATGACCGTCCCGATGGAGCCGGGCCGGTGGGGCCGGTCGATGCGGCTGAGGGTGCAGATCGGGGATGCCTCCGTGAGGCCGTATCCTTCGACCAGCTTAACCCTGAACTTTGACTCGAAGGCGGCGAAGACGTCCGGCGGAATGGCGGCTCCACCGGTAATGCAGAAGCGAAGCGAGCTTACGTCATGCTGGTCCGCCTTGTCGTGGAAGACCATTCCCAGGAAAAGCCGCGGCACGCCGGTGATATAAGAGACCTTTTCCCGCTCGATGGCGGAGAAGATACCGTCCAGGGTGAAGCGGTCCATGAGAACAATGCTGGCCCCCGTCCTGAGCGGTGCAAGCATATTGGCGACGGCGCCGAAGGAGTGGAAGAACGGAATGATCGCCAGGCAGCGGTCATCCTCCGTACCCGCAACCTCCGATTTGAGAAGGCCCGTCTGGCTCTGCAGGTTGCCGTGGGTAAGAACCGCCCCCACGGGCCTGCCGGTCAGCCCCGAGGTGTAGATCATGACCGCGGGATCGCCGTCTTCGATAGGAGGAATCGGGAATTCGTCCCCTCCCTCGATCGATAGCTTCCGCCAGGCATAGGGTGAATCAACACCGTCGGCAACCAGGAGATGCCGGCAGAGAGGCAGTTCGTCCCGGATCTCCTCGAATCGCCTGGCCGCCGAGGCCGTGGTGATGAAAGCCTTGGAATCGCTGTTGCCCAGAAGATGCCGCAGCTCGAAGGCCGTGGACATGACGTTGAGCGTAACCGCGACGGCGCCGAGCTTCTGGGCGGCAAGGTAGGCGATGACGAATTCGGGGATGTTGGGGAGCAGGACGGCAACCTTGTCGTCCTTGACGATTCCCAGGTCCCGGAGTCGCCCGGCGAGGGCGCTGACGGCCCGGTTCAGATCCCGGTACGTGAGACGGTTCGCGTCATGAATAAGGGCGATCCGCCCGGAGTGACGCCGGGCACTATCCTCCAGCATGTGACCGAGGTCCATTGATTCCCGCTCTCTCTCTCGCCTGGAATGCCGATACCCTTAACATCGGAAGGGTTTTTTTTCAATGAATTTATGGATGCATTGAATCACAATTATCAGTTGTATTATCAGGTAGATAGAAGGTCGCGATGAACGCTTCAAACGTCCCGGGACGGAGCTTCTGCGGTCGAAAGAATAGGGCACAAGCCGGGATGCGGCAATCTTCGGGACGTTCGGTCGGGGCTGTTTTTTAAAACGAATAAACCGCACGGAACTCGATGCGCCAGCGGTTCTGCTTCTCCCCGAACTCGCTGTCGGGACCCCCGAAGAGGAAATTGGCCTTGAGCCTGAGCTCCAGGTTTGTGAACCGGGTGTACACGATCTCCGGTGAAACGGTGTATCCCCCGTCGTTCAGGTTGGCCATGACGGTCAGGGCGGGTGAAAAATACAGGATGTTGAAAGGTTCCTTCTGGACGATCCGGAGATACAGGTAGTCCTTCATCGGATTGAGCCGGCCATAAGAGCCGTCCGCCATGAGCAGGGCCCGCCGGAGCAGCGCGTCGCCGCCCCCGGTAACGTGCGCCTGCCAGCCCCGGGCGACAAGAGTGTAGAAACCTTTCATTTCCTCCGGAGAGAATCCTGTGCCGCTGTGGAAATACTCGGCGATGATCGTCGTGTCCCAGGCGGTGAGATAGCGGATGCCGATCAGGGCGCTCAGGGCTTCGTACGTGTCGGAACGGACGGTTCCCGATGTATCGATCCAGGCCTTCTCGAAGTTATGGATCCAGGCGAATTCGCCGTGGATTTCGAAATTGGTCGTCACGTTGCGGGAAAAGTCGACGCCGACGCGGGCGGTCCGGCTTCCGTCAGCCAGAACGATCAGGTCGATGTCCGTGTCGTACAGGAGGAGGTAGAGTTTTGCCGCGACATTGATCCGGTTCGGAGTTCCGAAGTCGTCGTTGACATGATCGTAAACGGGGAGCAGGACGGGGGTGAAGGAGACGGTTTTCAGCGGGCCGTCGAAACTCCGGATCCAGTCGGCGGCCAGGACGATGTACCCTTCCAGCGGCAGTTCCGGATCGTCGGGATCCTTCGGCCGGTCCAGAAAGGCGACGGGATTCCAGGCATAGCCCTTTCCCCACTTGAGGTTTTTCTTGCCGACGTCCAGCTTGAACGAGGAACCGGGCCGGAGGGTGCCATACCCTTCATAGATGCTCGTTTTTTCCGTTTCCCCCGAATAGGAGCGCCGATAGTCCGTGTTGGTTCTCACGTACAGGCGGCCGATGCCCTTTTCGTAACTTCCCTCCAGCTGAAGCCGGCCGTTGAACTCGTTCACGGCGTCCCCCTCGTCCCGGTTGTAGAACCGGAGTTTGTAGAAGGCGCCGTCCGGGTTGAGGCGGTAGCGGACGGGGCGGACTTCCGCGTAGCCACCGATATGCCATGGCTTCTTCTCGATTTCCGACAGGTCGAAAGAGTACGTATCCTCCGCAGCCCGGGGTGCCGTCTGGGGCACAAGCAGCGCTGCCACGAGGATTGCCGCCGCCATTGCCGGCCGCAACCAGGCTGGCTGCCGGCGTCTCCCGTCGGCCCTTCGACGCAAAGCAATCATGGTTTCCTCAGGAAGCGATCCCGTCCCGATGGAAAGATCGCGGCGGCAATGAAGATCCCGCAGGTCCCCGGGTCGTTACCGGAGCGAATCCAGGTTCGGCATGTAGGTAAGTGTGAACACCTCGTCCTTGAAGGTCCGTTTCCGGATTTTCGCGAAGATCATGATGGACCGGTATCCCTTGTAGAGGGGGCTGTCCGTCTCGATCACGGAGGGCCGCACGAGCCCGCCGCCGAAATCCTTCGTGTCTTTGAAGTAGAGGGTCTTGATGAGCATCCCCGCTTCCGTGAGGCACTCGATCCGGACCGGGACCCTGCGATTCCGGTCGACCTGCATGCGGAGCTGGTCATAGGCGACCTCCCGGGTCTTCGCCTTCAGGTGCAGCAGGTACCCTCCGTCCTTTTCCGCCACCGATCTGACGTCGTACTCGGCGCTGTAGTCGAGGCTCAGGATGTCGGCGTTGTTGAACACCCCTCCCACGACGGACTGGAGGCTCGTGATCCGGATCGGCTTTCCCACGTTTGGAATATAAAGCCACATGTTTTCCCCCAGCCGGAGGGTGCTGCGGCCCTTCTCGCTGGCCGGGGCGAGGAACAGGGCCGCCACCCGGTCGGTTCCCTTCTTGACAGAAAAGAGAGTGAATTCCTTCTTCTTCCCGTCCGGTTCCACGTTGATGAGCTTCCGGTACATCTCGTAGGACTCGGGATTCAGGTTCCGGTCCACCTGCTTCAGGAGCGCCGTCCCGTCCAGGGCGAAGGCGGGTGCGGCGAACATCAGGATCACGGCGGAGACAACCAGCCTGCGAAGCATCGTTTTTCTCCTTTCTCCGTTCAGATATGGCGCAGGGCCTGAATCGGCTCCATGCGCGAGGCCTTCCAGGCCGGCTGGAGGCTGGCCGCCACGGAGACGAGGACAACAATGACGGATATGGTCAGGAGATCCCCCGGGTGGAGGGATACAGCCAGAACCAGGTCCTTCTGCTGGCCGAAGTCGAAGGTGACCCGGGACAGATTCAGGATCCACAGGAGCAGACTCCCGGTGATGCAGCCGGTGACGGCCCCCAGGATTCCCAGGCAGAAGCCTTCCAGGAGGAACAGGGAGAGGATCCGGCCGGGAAGAGTGCCGATGGCGGCCATCGTGCCGATCTCCCGGACGCGCTCGTAGACGGCCATGATCATGACGTTCATGATGCTGATCAGGACGATGGCGATGAGCATCAGCCTGATGAAGAAGGTCATGACGTCGATCATCCGGGCGACGTTGAAAAAGGGCGAAAGGGCCTCCCAGGTGTGGACTTCGAACAGGGGCTTCCCCTGCCGGTTCTTTTCCCCGGCCAGAAGGCCCGACAGCCTGCCGTGAACGTCCGACAGCCTCCCGAAATCCTTCAGCCGCACGGCGATCTCGCTGATCTCGGGCTCCCGCATCCGGAGCGTCTCCACGGCGTCGTCCAGGTGGATGTATCCGTCACGCCCCCCCGGTCCGGTCACGCTCTCCAGGATTCCCGAGACGATGAACTGCTTGCCGTTGACGGACCCGTCCTGGTTCGTCGCCACAACAACCACGGGGTCCCCCACCTTGACGTTCATTCCCCGGGCCAGGAGGGCCGGAAGGAGGATTTCCCCCTTCTCGAGGGTCTTTTTCCCTTCGCTGATCCGGGATAGGAGAAGGGGCACCGTTTTGAACTCCCGATCCGGGATGATCCCGTTCAGGCGGATGTTCGTGGTCTCGGCGAAGTTGCTGAACATGCCGCCGAACTTGATGCGCGGGGAATAGGTCGCCACCTCCGGCATCCCGTCGAGCACGTCCGTAACCTTCCGGACCGCCGGCGGCTTGAGGTTGAGGTTCAGGGGGAGGTTGTCGATGGAGGCCACGTAGCCCCGGTGGTGGACCTGAATGTGCCCCAGCATGGAATCGGTGATCTGGCCGATCATCATTCCCTTGAAGGAGCCGGACACCGAGATGAAAACGAGAACGAAAACGACGCCCACGGTGATGAGGGACGCCGTCAGCAGGGTGCGGCGGCGGTACCGCAGGAGGTTCCGGACGGCCATCTTGAGGAGGTTAGCCATGGTTCCGTCCTCCCTTCTCCTGGACGTCCCGGAGGGCTCCGTCCTCCAGCCAGTAGAGAATCTCCGCCTCGCCGACGATCTTCTGGTCGTGGGTTGAGAAGATGAACGTCGTCTGCCGCTCGTCCCGCATGCGCTTCATGAGGTCAATGACAGCATAGGCCGTCGCCGAGTCCAGGTTCGCCGTGGGCTCGTCGGCCAGGACGAGCCGGGGGTTCGTCACCAGCGCGCGGGCGATGGCCACCCTCTGTTTCTGCCCCCCCGAGAGCTGGTCCGGGTACTTGTCCCGCTGGTCCGCCATCCCCACGGCCTCCAGCAGGGTCCCGATCCGCTCCCGCCGCTCCTCTTCGGGCACGTTCTGAACCATCATCAGGGGGTACTCGACGTTTTCGTGAACCGTCAGCACGGGGATGAGGTTGAAGTCCTGGAAGATGAAGCCGATGTGACTTCCCCGGAACCGGGCACTTTCCTTCATGTCGAGGACCGTGACGTCCGTTCCGGCGACGGTCAGGCTTCCCCCGGTTGGCTTGTCCAGGCAGCCGACGATGTTCAGGACGGTGGTCTTCCCGCTCCCGGAGGGTCCCACGAAGGAGACGAAGGAGGCGGGCTCGATCCGGAAGGACACTCCCCGAAGGGCATGGACGGTGACTTCCCCGGTCCGGTAGTCCTTCGCCAGATTCTCGGCGGAGATGAGGCTCATGGCAGGGCTCCTTTCAGGATGCCGTCATTTTAAAAGAGGGTGACGATTCCCGTTGCCGGGCGGCCCGTATGCAACGGCGCTTTCTTTCGGGCGGGGATTGGGTCAAATTAGCCGAAAAATTTCCGGAAAAAAAGAGTTTTGTTCCTGCCGGGTGTCCGGGTTTGCCGTCGAGAGAGGAGGCTGGATCACCCACCCAGCCCGGGGCGCCGTTTTTAGAAAGGCGTTTCGATCGTCAGAGCGACTCGCGCCGGAGGAACTCCACGGCGTTGCGGAACAGGGCGAGGCCCATCCCCTCCTCCGGGAGGTTTTCCCGGGTCCAGCGGGGGTGGTTCGTCCGGTGGAGGTAGGCCTCCGGGTGGGGCATCAGGCCGAAGATGCGGCCCGTCTCGTTGCAGAGGCCGGCGACGGCCCCGACGGAGCCGTTGGGATTGAGCGGGTAGTCCATGGTCGCTTCCCGGAAGTCCGGAGTGCAGTAGCGGACGACGATCTGCCCCTGTTTCTCGATCCTTTCGGAGACGCCGTCCCCGGCGGGGATGAACTTCCCCTCGCCATGGCGGACGGGAAGATAGAGGCCGTCCAGGCCCCGGGTGAAGACGCAGGGGGAATCCGGGTTGACCTTCAGGGATACCCATCGGTCCTCGAAACGCCCGGAATCGTTGAAGGTGAGCGTGGCCGTCTGGGTACGGTGATCGCCGTCGAATCCCGGGAGCATGCCCAGTTTCACCTGGAGCTGGAAGCCGTTGCAGACCCCGAGGATGAGCTTGCCGGCGCGGATGAAGCGGTCGAACTGGTCGAAGAGCTTTTCCTTCGTCCCCCGGACCGGGGCGTGGAGGATCCGGTTGGCCCCGGCCTTGGCGGAGCCCAGGTCGTCGCCGTCGAGGAAACCTCCCGGCAGGTTCAGGAAGTCATAGTCGTCCAGTCTCTTCTCTCCGCAGAGCAGCTCGCTGATGTGGACGATGTCCGTGACGTCCGAGCCCGCCAGCCGGCAGGCGTGGGCCATTTCCCGCTCGCAGTTCGTGCCGTTTCCCGTGATGACGATGGATCTCACCGGTTTCGCCATGCCTTGAATCCCCTTGCCGAGATGCTTCTCGTGTCGCGTCCGGATCCTGTCCCGGATCAGAAATGGAGCGGCGCCTGCCAGGCCGCCTTCAGTGCGCCGATGTCCTCTTCCAGGAGTGTTCCTCCCGAGCGTCCCTTCACCTTCAGGATGCCGTCGCTCCGGACGACGCCGATGCAGCCGAAGGCGCATCCCGGAAGGGCCGCCTCGAAGGCCTGCCGGTTCTCCGGGGAGACCGTGGCGATGAAGCGGCTCGGTGTCTCCGAGAACAGGAGGTGATCGTCCCGGGCGACGTCC
>CAZXMK010000157.1:5430-7138 GCA_964641935.1 uncultured Syntrophaceae bacterium | reverse complement strand
TTCTTGTACCCGGCGATGGCCTCCGGATTGACCTCCGGAACGACCAGGGGGATCTCCGGCACCATGCGGAAGGCGCTCGTATTGTCCACCACGACGCAGCCCGCCCGGGCCGCGATCGGGGCGAACTTCTCGCTGATGCTCCCGCCGGCGGAGAAAAGCCCGATCTGGACGCCGCCGAAGGAATCCTCCTTCAGGACCTCCACAGGGTAGGACTTCCCCCGGAACTCCAGGGACTTGCCCAGGGATCGCTCGGATGCCAGGAGCTTGAGCTTCCCGACGGGAAAGTCGCGCTGCTCCAGGATCCGGATCATTTCATTGCCCACGGCGCCGGTGGCGCCAACCACTGCGACACTCCACGAATTCATGACAAACCCTTTCCGAACAAAGTAAAAGGGCAGAGCTCCGGAGCGGGGCATGCCGCCGCATTCCTTTGCGCCTACCCTTCCTGATGGCGTTTACTTCTTGGTCATATGATGCGATTCGGCGCGACCGGCCGGATTCTTTCCCTCTGCACCGTAGATCACCCTCCGGATCAGCTTGTAAACGAGCCAGACCGGACCGGAGAGGCTGTACCCGGTAAAGAACGTGAACACCATGATCTGGGGCTCCGCAACGACGATGACCAGGATGAACACAATGAGCACAAAAGATATGAACGGCTTCCGGGCGAAAAAGTTCAGATCCTTGAAGCTGTAGTACTTGATGCTGCTCACCATGAACAGCGACAGGCAGATGACGCCGACCAGCACCCCCGCATTGGGGAACATCCCCTGGAAGCCCATGTAATGGTACAGGAGAATCCCCGTGGCAATGACGGAGGCCGCCCCCGGAATCGGCAGTCCGTTGAATACCTTGCTCTCGATGATGCCGATCTGGATGTTGAACCGGGCAAGCCGCAGGGCCCCGCAGGTGACGAACAGGAAGGCCGCCAGCCATCCCCACTTGCCGAAGGCGGAGAGCGACCAGGTATAGGCCAGGATGGACGGAGCCACCCCGAAGGCCACCAGGTCCGCCAGGGAATCGTACTCGGCGCCAAACTTGCTGGTTGTGTTCGTCATTCGGGCGATCCGGCCGTCCAGGCCGTCCAGAACGAGCGCCGCCATGATCGCCCAGGCGGCCGTCTCGAAATGGCCGTGGGTCGAGACCACCACCGAGTAGAAGCCGCACAGCATACTGGCCGTCGTAAAGAGGTTCGGCAGGACGTAGATTCCCTTCTTCATGCCGTCGCGCACGCGACCTGTTTTCTCGCTCATGGAAGCACCCCCAGGGGGGTCTCCCCGGCCCGGGTCACGTCCCCAACCTTCACGGAGATCGTGGACTCCAGGGGCAGGAAGACATCCAGGCGCGAGCCGAAGCGGATGAGCCCGAACCGCTCGCCCCGGGTTACGGTCATGCCCTCGTTCAGCCAGCAGACGATTCTCCTGGCCACCAGCCCGGCGATCTGAATCGTCAGGACCTTCTTCCCGTCTTCCGTCCGGATCAGGACGGCGTTGCGCTCGTTGTCCGACGACGCCTTGTCCAGGCTCGCCACGAGAAACTTCCCCTTGTAGTAGCGGATCTGCTCCACCGTCCCGGAACAGGGCGCACGGTTCACGTGGACGTTGAAGACATTCATGAAGATGGAGATTTTCTTCGCCCGGCCCTGCAGGATGTCCGCCTCTTCCGCCTCGCCGATGAAGATGACTTTTCCGTCGGCGGGGGAAATGAC
>CAZXMK010000157.1:1883-5330 GCA_964641935.1 uncultured Syntrophaceae bacterium | reverse complement strand
GCGTCGAGGAGCGGACAGACGGGAATCCCGGATCCGGCGGCATTCACGGCCAGGGTCTCCAGGGTCGAGACGGGCACGATCGGCTTTCCCGTGGCCAATGCCAGCCCCTTGAGGGTTCCGGCGCCGATGCGGAGCCCTGTGAACGAGCCGGGCCCGCCCGTCCCGGCCAGGAGGTCGATCTTCCCGATGTCAACACCCGCCAAGTCGAGGATGGATTGTACGAAAGGAAGGACGGAGGTGGCGTGATGACGGTCCAGGTCCGCATACCCCTCCGCAAGGATCCGCTCATCCTCCAGGAGTGCCGCGGAGACCGTTTTGGTTGCCGTGTCCAGGGCCAGGATATGCATTATTTTCCGGTGAAGAAACGCACGAAGCCTTCGTAAATCGGGTTGTCCGCCAGGAGCCGGTCGATGTCGAGTCCGAAGACGAAGAGCATCAGGAGAATGAGGAACGCGAAGCCCACCTGCTGGGCGAACTCGCGGACTTTCACGCTGACCGGCCGCCGCATGACCGCCTCGATGACGTAGAACAGCAGGTGCCCGCCGTCGAGGACCGGGATCGGCAGCAGGTTGAGGACCCCCAGGTTGATGCTGAGGAGGGCCATGAGCAGGAAAAAGGGAACCAGGCCTTCCTTCACCTGTGTGCCCGCAAGCTGGGCGATGAAGATCGGGCCTCCAAGCGTCTTGGGCGACAGCACCCCCTCGAAGATCTTGACGATGCTCACCAGCGTGAGCTTGCTCAGCATCCAGGTCTTCTGCAGGCTGACCCAGAGCGCCTCGGCCGGATTCAACCGCTCCGTCACGAACTTCGGATCCGGACTGATACCGATCTTCCAGGTATCGATCTCCTCCCCGAAGAGGTTTTTTCCCTTCATGGAGCGGGGTGTAACGGACACATCATGCTTTACGCCCGCCCGATCCACGGTGACCTGCAGCGTCTTGCCCCCGCTGGCGTTGATGATCTCCGCCAGGTGCTCCCACTTGCGAATTGGCTTCCCGTCGATGGCCACCACGGTGTCCGCCGGGCGCATCCCCGCCTCCATGGCCGCCGAGCCCTCCTGGATCGTCCCGATCGTGCCGGTCAGGGTCGGAACCCCTGCCATGTAAACACCGGCGAAGATCAGAACGGCGAGGATGAAGTTGAAGACGGGGCCGGCCAGAACGATGCCCATCCGGACCCAGACGGATTTGTTCGAAAAGGAGCGGTGGCGCTCTTCCTCCGGCAGGAGCTCCGCCTCCGATTCCCCCAGGAGTTTCACGTATCCCCCCAGGGGGATGAGGGAAATAAGGTACTCCGTCTCCCCGATTTTCCGGCTGTAGATTTTCCGGCCGAAGCCCAGGGAAAACTTCAGGACCCCGACGCCGGACCACTTGGCCGCCAGGAAGTGCCCCAGCTCGTGGGCGAAGATGAGAACGCCCAGGAGAACAATGACCGATACGATGCTGATGCCGATCAAGTGCCTTGCCTCTCGATGATGGTTTGGGCCGCCTCCCGTGCCCAGCGGTCCGCCCGCAGAACGTCCTCGACGGACCGGATTTCCTCCCTGTCGTGACGGGAGAGAACCTCTTTAATCGTCGCGGCCATGTCTGTAAAGCGAATTCTTCCCTCCAGGAAGGTCTCCACGGCGACCTCGTTTGCCCCGTTCATGACAGCCGGGGCAGTCCCCCCGGCACGCCCGGCGGCATAAGCCATATCCAGGCTCGGGAAGCGCTCCCGGTCGGGTTCCAGGAACTCCAGGGCCCCCGCCCTGGTCAGGTCCAGAAGCGAGCCGGGCTGCGGGATCCGCTCCGGCCAGGTCAGGGCATAGGCGATGGGGATCCTCATGTCCGGCACCCCGAGGTGGGCCAGGATGGAGCCGTCCCGGAACTCCACCATGGAGTGAACGATGCTCCGGGGATGGATGACCACGTCGATCCGGTCATAGTCCACGTCAAAGAGCCACCGCGCTTCGATGACCTCCAGCCCCTTGTTCATCATGGAGGCCGAATCGATGGTGATCTTCCGGCCCATGGTCCAGTTCGGGTGTTTCAGGGCCTCCGCGGGCGTGACGGCTGCCATCTGCTCCCGGGTATGGCGGAGAAACGGTCCCCCCGAGGCGGTCAGGACAATGCGCCGCACGGCTCCCCGTTGCTGTCCCTCGAGGCACTGAAAGACGGCGCTGTGCTCGCTGTCCACCGGAATCAGCGTGACGCCCTTCGCCCGGACCCGCTCCATGACGAGGGAGCCCGCCGTGACGAGGGTCTCCTTGTTCGCCAGGGCGACGTCCTTTCCCGCCTCGACGGCCGCCAGGGTCGGCAGGAGTCCCGCCGCCCCCACCATGGCCGACAGGACCATGTCCGCACCTTTCAGCGAGGCGCAGCGGCAACAGCCCTCCGTGCCGGAGAGGATGTCCGCCCGGACGGGGCCGGTCATCTCCCGCAGCCGCCGGGCGTGCTCCTCGTCCATCACGGAGACGACCTCCGGATCGAACTCCGTGATCTGCTCTTTCAGGAGGTCCAGGTTCCGTCCCGCCGCAAGGGCGACCACATCGAAGCGATTGCGGTTGCGCCGCACCACGTCCAGGGCGCTGGTTCCGATGGAGCCGGTGGATCCGAGAATCGAGAGTTTTCTCATGGAAGCAGGAAGAGCTTGTAGTAGTAGACAAACGGCCCGATGAAGATCAGGCAGTCCAGGCGGTCCAGGAAGCCTCCATGGCCGGGTAGGAGCGTACCCGAATCCTTCGTTCCCGAGGCCCTCTTCAGGGCCGATTCACAGAGATCCCCGAGCTGCCCGATGACGCTCCCCGCCAGGGCCAGCGCGACCGTGTGCATCACTGTGAGTGCCGGGAGCAGAAAATGTGCGTAAATCAAACAGCACACGACGCTCCCGGCGAAAAGGCCCAGGGTCCCCTCGACGGTCTTCCCGGGGCTCACCAGGGGGAGCAGCTTGTTCCGCCCGAAGGTCCGTCCTACGTAAAAAGCCGCCACGTCTCCTGAAAACGCCAGGACAAGAACGAAGAAGATCCACAGGACCCCGTCGGGAGCCTGGCGGATCATGATGATGTGAGACATCATCAGGGGGATGTAGAGGATGCCGAAGGCCAGTTTCTGCACCGGCAGGATGTCAAAGCGGTCCTCCCGGATCCGGGGCAGGTAGGTCATGAATACGATCAGGACCGAAAAGGCGGTCACGGCCATCAGGACCCGCGGATCGCCCGTCCGGGCGGAGAGACAGATCGCCGCGGCGAAGAGAAGGCCCTCCCACCGCTCCCAGGGGTGCCCCTCCCCGAAGGACATGCGCGTGTATTCCTCCATGCCGAGGAGGACAACGGCCAGGATCAGGAGGAAAAAGAGGATCTCCCCGCCGAACAGGACCAGGGCGAACAGGATCGGCACGGCGACGATCGCCGTGAGCCAGCGCTGTAAGTGTGAGCTTGCCATGACACCTCCGGTCTGTTGAAAAACGCCC
>CAZXMK010000157.1:0-1783 GCA_964641935.1 uncultured Syntrophaceae bacterium | reverse complement strand
TAGAATTCCGTGTAGGCCATCTGCCAGAGGAGAAAATTGCTGATCCGGAACTCGCCGCTGGTCCGGATCAGCAGGTCCGGATCGGGCACTCCGGCGGTCTGGAGGTGCTCTTCGAACACATCCTTCGAGATGCCTTCGGGGTGCAGGAGCCCGGCCGAGCATTTCGCTGCCAGGGAACGGGCGGCTTGCAGGATCTCGTCCCGGCCGCCGTAGCTCAACGCCAGGATCAGGACCATCTCCCGGCCCTCTTTCGTCTCCTCCATGGTCTCCCGGAGGAATCGCTGCACCGGCTCACGAAGCGCCGCGGTATTTCCGATGGTCTGCAGGCGGATCCCCCGCTCCCGGAGCTCACGGGCCTCAGACTGGAGGTAGTCGATCAGGAGGTCCATCAGCGCCGAAACTTCCCGGGCCGGGCGCATCCAGTTCTCCATCGAAAAGGCGTACAGCGTCAGGTATTGAATGCCGATCTCCCGGCAGGTCCGCACGGTGGTCCGAACCGCTTCAGCCCCCTTCCGGTGCCCGGCGATTCTTCCCAGGGCGTGCTTCTTTGCCCAGCGACCGTTGCCGTCCATGATCACGGCAATGTGCCGGGGAAGATTGCTTCGATCAATCCCGTTGAAATCGCTCACAGTTGAACTCGTTTTTCTTTTTTCAGGCCGTAGCACATCCCCTGGGTGATTGCAATCTCCCACACCCGCCGGGATTCCTTCAACATTCAGGGCCGGCGAGAGAGCCTGGACGCAAGGTCCCTGAAATCCCTTGTGGCGAGACGAACGGGAGAGAATTTTTCGATCCGTCCTCCTGTCGCGCTTCGCGGGATGAGGGCAACGCCGTCGTCAGACGCTTTTTCGACAGCCCGAAAAAAAAGGGAGCCTTCGCTCCCTTTATCGTACCGGCCCTGCAGGGCCTGCAATCCATTTGATCCCTGACCGCCGGAAGCCTGTCCCGGAGCGATGCGCCCGAAACATGCTTCGTCAGATCTCCATGATCTCCTTTTCCTTCGCCGCAAGGAGGGCATCCACCTTCTCGATGGCCTTGTCCATGCGCTTTTTCACTTCCTCCTGCTGGGTGAACATCTCGTCCTCGGAGATCTTGTTGTCCTTCTTCAGGGTCTTGAATTCCTCATTGGCATCGCGGCGCGCATTCCGGAGCTTGACCTTGCATTCCTCGGTCATCTTCTTGACGACCTTGACCAGTTCCTTCCGGCGCTCTTCCGTGAGAACCGGAATGGCCAGCCGCACCACTTTTCCGTCGTTCGTGGGCGTGAGACCCAGGTCCGCCTTCTGGATCGCCTTCTCGATGGCCCCGATGACGCTGGTGTCCCAAGGGGAAATCAGGATCATCCGGCTCTCCGGGATCGAGAGATTGGCCACCTGGTTCAGCGGCGTGGGCACCCCGTAGTAATCGACCTTGATCCCGTCCAGGAGCGCCAGGGAGGCACGTCCCGTCCGGACCTTGCTGAACGACTTTTCCAAGGCACTGGTGGACCGGTCCATATCTTCCTTCAGCGTGGCAAATACCTTTTCTTTCATGATTTACGCTCCTAACCGGGTCCCTACCGGTTCCCCGCAGAGTACCCGCTTGATGTTTCCACGTTTCTGGAGGTTGAAGACGATCACCGGCATGCCGTTGTCCCGGCAGAGGGAAACGGCCGTGCCGTCCATGACTTTCAGATCCTTCACCAGGACATCCGCATAGCCGATGCGATCGAAGTTGACCGCCTCCGGAGGGGCGGCCGGGGGGGGGGCAGAGGCGGGGGGGACGGTGGTGGCGGGGGGGGGCG
>CAZXMK010000156.1:0-7184 GCA_964641935.1 uncultured Syntrophaceae bacterium | reverse complement strand
TCACGCCCACGAGCAGCGCGCAGCCGCCGTGGTCCATCCTCGCACAATGGGTCTTCACCCAGCGGACGCCTTCCTCCATGACTCCTCCCTCCTGTGATTCGCGGAACCGGCGGCAGAATATGGACCGCCGTTTGGAGAACCATACAACACGGATGGGAATCGGCACAACGAATAGTTTGCCCGATTGCCCGGAGCCCTGGAATAGCGAGGGTTGGAGCGCGTAGCAATGCCCGCGGGGCCAACTGCAAACAAAGGCCCGTCCGCACCGGGTGACGGCATGGACGGGCCTTTCGCAATAAACGAAGTGGCTTGGGCTCTCAGAACTGGAAGGTCACACCAAAGAGGTAGGTCACATCCGTTTCCGCCTTGTTCAGACCGAATTTGACGCCGCCGTCCAGCCGGATTTTTTCCGTTACGGCATAGGCGACCCCGCCCAGGGCATACGCCGGATGGGTGCCGTCGCCGGGGGTCGGATTCCGGCTCGCGCCGACGTCGGCCATGAGCTTCCAGTCTTTCACGAACTCATACTCCGCCGCCAGGGAGGCATGCCAGAGGTCCTGGTGATTTCCCGCATCGTTCGGGCTCCCGAAATAGCCCAGGTTGGCATGGAGGGCGACAGGCCCCAGCTCCTTGCTGCCGATCAGGAAGAGGCGGTAGCTTGTCCGCCCGTCTCCCAGGCCCTGGGTCTCGTCACCCGTGGGAAACGTGATTCCAGGCTTCAGCGCCAGCCCCCATCCCTCGTGTTCGAAGAACCTCCATTTGATGTCCATGCTGACGTCGCCGATTCCATCGGCCCGGGCAACGAAGGCATCATTCGTATCCAGGGACTGCCATACATGGGGTACGCCGACAACCAGGTCGACACGGTCATGAAGGCCCACCGATACGGCTGCCGCGATCTCGCCGCCCTCGGATTTGTCGGTCGTAAACGCATCGATGACGTTCTTGTGGCGCCAGAGCTGCGAGCCGATCTCCACCTGCGCCTTTCCCTTTCCCAGGGTGCCGGCGTCATCCGTGACAAGAGGATGTCCGGCCCAGGCCGACGTGGAAACAAAGAGAATGCAGACGGAAACGGCGACCAGGCGAATCGGCGCCTTACCGTCCGGCCCCGTCTTGTCCGGAGAGCCTGTGGGGCTGCATGCCGGTTCGCCGCATGCCTTTTCCCCATCCTTGCCGCAGGTGCAGGCGGTACATCCCGCACAGGCCCCCTTGCGCCGGAAAAGAAACGTGTAAAAAATCCATCCCGCGACCGCGAGGATGGAAACCACCAGAACCGCATCGATGAAACTCATACATACCTCCTTCAACAATTATTATATGGTACTTCTTTTTAAGCAAAACCAAGCAGCGTGCCTCCCTGGTAGATCAGGAAGGCCGTCCCCCAGGCGAGCACCATCTGGTAAAGGACGGCGATGCCGGCCCACTTCCAGGTACCGAATTCCTGGCGCATGGCAACCATGACGACGACACAGGGCATGTAGAGAAGCACGAAAGCCATGAAGGCGTATGCCGAGAGGGGCGAGAAGGCCTTGCCGATGACCGCCTTCAGGCCCGCCTGCTCCTCATCCTCCTCGGCCCTCATGCTGGCGACGCCGAAGGTCGAAACGACGTTTCTCCCCGCCTCCCCGCAGGCCTTGAGAAATGAAACGCCAAGTTCCTTCATGTCCTCCGCGAAGGAGGGGATCGTTTCGTTCCCTTTCTTTTCCGGCGTGGCCGAATAAACCTCCGCCATGGTCCCCACCACGATCTCCTTGGCGATAACCCCGCTGATGAGAGACGCCGACGCCTCCCACGTTCCGAATCCCAGGGGGGCAAAGAGCGGGGCGATGGCCTGCCCCGTCTTTCCCAGATAGGAATCCTGTTTCTGGGCGACCCCCCAGGGCAGGTTCAGCAGGAACCAGACAAAGACGGCGACGGCCAGAATGTAGGTCCCCGCCTTGACGAGAAAATGCTTTCCCTTTTCCCAGGTGTGGACGGCAAGGCTTCGGGCAGTCGGCATCCGGTATGGCGGCAGTTCCATGATGAACAGGGGTGATTCGCCACGGAAAAGCGATTTTTTAAAGACGAGGCCCGTGAAGACGGCCAACACGATGCCGAGGACGTAGATGGACCACAGGACCGTCCCCGCGTATTCCGCGAAAAACGCCCCCGTAAAGACGATATAGACAGGCAGCCTGGCCCCGCAGGACATCAGGGGAACGAGCAGGGCCGTCAGCGCCTTGTCCCGTGGATTTTCCAGGGTCCGGGTTGCATAGATCGCCGGGACATTGCAGCCGAATCCAAGGAGCATGGGAATAAAGGACCGGCCGTGGAGGCCGATGACGTGCATGGACCGATCCATGATGAAGGCGGCCCTGGCCATGTAGCCGCTTCCTTCCAGGAAGGTGATGAAGAACATCATGGCGAAGATGGCTGGTACAAACGTCAGGACCATGCCAACGCCGGCAATGATGCCGTCGGCGGCCAGGGAGACGGTCCAATCGGGTGAGCCGAGCCAGCCGAGGAGTGCCGAAGCCTGGCGCTTGATCGGACCGGAGGCGGCCTGGTCGATCCAGTCCGTAAAGGGTGCCGAGAGGTCGAACGTCAGCTTGAAGACCAGCCACATGGCCAGGAAAAAAACGGGCAGCCCCAGATAGCGGTTCAGGACGACCACGTCGATCCGTTCGGTCACATCCCTTTTCCTCCCCGCCGGTTTCCCGAGTATCTTCCGGACCAGTCCTGCGGCAAGGCCGTATCGCGCGTCGGCCATCAGGCTCTCCGGGTCTTCACCGTGATTTTCCCGGAGATGGCGGACCGCCCGCAGGCGGATCGGGTCGTCTTCCCGGATGCCGGTTTCCCGGAGAACCTCCGTGTCCCCCTCGATGATCTTGAAAGCCAGCCAACGGCCGGGATACCGTTCCAGAAGCCCGGGACGGTCCGCTTCCAGAGCGGCCTGGAGCCACAACGCCGCTTCCTCGATGTCGTCTCCGTAGGAAATCTTCCCCCGTTCCTTCCGGTACGTCGTTCCCGCGGCGTCGATAACGGCTTCCATCAGGCTGTCCAGCCCCTCCCCCCTGCTTGCCACGGTGGGTACGACGGCCGCTCCGAGCATGACCGCCATGGCCTCCGTATCGATGACGAGCCCCTTGTTTTTCGCCTCGTCCATCATGTTGAGGGCCACGACAACGGGAATGCCGAGCTCCAGGAGCTGGAGCGTGAAATAAAGGTTCCGCTCCAGGTTGGTCGCATCGACGACATCGATGATGACGTCCGGTCTCTCCAATACGAGATAGTCCCGGGCAATGATCTCTTCCTGGGTATAGGGGCTAAGGCTGTAGGTCCCGGGAAGATCGACGATCCTGACAGGCCTCCCCTCGTGGCGGAACTCAGCCGTCTTCTTCTCAACCGTGACGCCCGGCCAGTTGCCGACGTGAAGCCGCGAACCCGCAAGGGCGTTGATCAGCGTTGATTTCCCCGCATTCGGATTACCGGCGACGGCCACTGTCAGGTTGTCGATTTCCAATGCCAGTTTCTTCATCGTACCAACTCCACCTCGACTTTTCCCGCTTCGGCTTTCCTCATGGAAAGCCGGTATTGCCGGATACGGACCCCGATGGGATCGCCCAGCGGGGCGATCTTTTCCACGGCCACGGAAACACCAGGAACGACGCCCATGTCCATGAGGCGCCTCCTCAGCGGACCCGTGGCCCACAATCCCTTGATGATCCCGGACTGGCCGGGTTCCAGATCGGTAATCGTCATGATTTGCTCCTCCTTACATGGATATTCAAGGCAATGCCCCGGCCCAGGGCGATACATGCTTCTTCAATCCGCACGACGAGGGGACCGCCTCCCCGGTTGCGGACCATTTCCACGTGCCGTCCCGGCCTGAATCCCAGGCTGCTGAGATGCCTGATGCGACAACACCCTCGGAAGGCCGTATCGGATCGGCCTGCCAGAGTAACAATCTCGGCTGTCTCTCCTTCCTGCAGCAACGCCAGCGGTGACATTCCATTTCCCCCTTCCATGCCTTTGTCATATTCGATGTTGATTCCCATTATCATATTACCGGCCCAATTCTCCCTGCGCGCCGTTTGTTCGTACCGATCGTCGTGGTACCGTATCCTATCCCCGGCTTGATGGATCCTGAATCGAGTAAGGGAGATACAAAAGATGGGCTATGACAGCCGTTTGAGGCACACAGGACTCTCCGAATTCATTCAATCATGCAGCGTATCGAACATTCCCGCTGCCGGAGTGGGCTCGATGAGGATAAGAAGTATCATTAACACATACAGAACCAAATAATTACTTCTTCCCCCGGCATTCTTCACATTGGCCGTAGAGATACAATTCGTGATCCAGAAGAACAAAACCATGCTGGGCCGCCAGGCGCTGCTGAAGTTCCTCTATGACGGAGTCGAAGATCTCGACGGTGCGCCCGCAGGTTCTGCACACGAGATGGTCATGGTGCTGGCGGCCGTAGATCCGCTCATATCGCATGACTCCGTCGCCGAAGTCGACCTCCCGGGCCAGTCCTGCTTCGCACAGAAGCTTCAGGATCCGATAAACCGTGGCTTGGCCGATGGTTCGATCCCTTTTCTTGACGATGTCGTAAAGTTCCTCCGCGGTGATGTGTTCTTCCCGTTTCAGGTACTCGTCCAGAACGAGGTTTCGCTGCGGCGTCTCGCGAAGGCTTTTCCTGGTCAGGAAATCTTCAAAAATCTGTTTTTCTGTCTTCATGGACAACACCTTTGTATAATGATAATCATTCTCATGTGCGTTTTCTACAGGAGGCGGCATGCCCTGTCAAGAATTTTTTCCCTCGCTCCATCCATTCGGTATCGGCGTGGAATTGCTGGGGAGCGGGGGCTCCCAGGGTGAATCTCCCGTTGCGGCCGGATGGCATTTCTTGCCCGAAGAAATGTTCAGCCGCCCCCTGTCGTCTCTACAGCGGAATGACAGAACGTTCATGAAGTTCCGCTTGAAACGGCCGGACCTATCCGCTAACATGCGCCGCGTTATAGTCTTTCATTGCAGGCAAACCCGAGAATCCAACCAGGAACATGATCGATTCAACCATGTGGAAGACACTTCAGCGGGGAACATCCCCGGAATATCCCTATCAGGTGACCTGGTCCTCCGCCGGCTTCGACGGAGAAGGCACGGCCGCGCTGGCTGACGGAAGCACGTACACCGGCGGGTTCCGGAACGGCCGTTTCGACGGAACGGGCATTTGTGAATGGCCGGACGGCAGCCGTTACGAGGGCTCCTGGGCGGACGGCCTGCCGGAAGGGCCGGGCCGGCTGATCCGTGCCGACGGCTCTGTCCTGGAAGGAACCTGGTCGGCGGGCGTCCGGCAGGTGGAAGAGCTGCCCGCCGTTCCAGAGGCTGTAAAGGAACCCGAATCGGAACCCGTCGCCCCGGAAAAGGAGCCGGAAGCATTTCAGGAGAAAACGCCCGCTGCGGCGCAACCTCCGGAGGAACCAGCAATCCCGTCCGAGCCGGATACCGCCCCGGAACCTGCAGGAGAAGCATCTGTCGAAGCGCCGGGTGAGCCGGAACCGACCGTATCCGCCGAAATCGAAACTGCCGGAGACATGGCAGCGGAAGCAGAATCTGCTGCCGCAGAGCCGTCAGTTCCGGTTGAAGAGCCGCCTCTACCGATGGAAGAAGCGCTGGTTAAGGAATCTGCGGAAGTTGCCGCCCCACAACCTCCGGAAGAAGTGGAGTCGCCACCGGAAGAGGAACCTGTTCCGAAGAAACCGCCGAGGAGAGCCAAACGCGCCGTCGAAGAGCCGCCGGCCGAACCGGAGTCGGTCGAAGCAACCGAGGAGATACCTGCCGTTCCCGCCGTGGAATCAGAGGCCATCGGAATGAAAGCCCCTTCTGCTGCGCCGCCGTCTCCCGAGGAACCGGAAATTTCATCCGTGCCCGAGGCCGTTCTTGAACCAGAGGAGGCTGTGCAGGCAGAAAGGCCGGAAGTGCCGGCGATATCCGAACCCGCCAAGGTCGATGCCTCTTTGGAAGCCATGGACATCGAAACGATACCTCCCGCCGGTGAGGAGGCACCACCCTTCATCGATCCGTTGGCGGCTGCATCGGAGGCTGCCCTTCCCGAACGGGATGTTGCCCCCGGGCCTTTGCGGGATCCGGGAAAACCCGCGGCAGAGCCGCCGGCCGTGAAATCCGGGGAGGAACTTGCTCCTCCTGAAGTGCTGGCTCCACCGGCTGAGGAGGCGGCAGATCAGGAAGAAGTACCGGAGAGAGGAGCAAGGACCGTCGAAGAACAGCCCGCCGTCCAGGAGGCACTCGAGGCGGAGGCGGAAGCGGCGGTCCCGAAGGAACCGCCTGCCGCCATCGAGGAAGAGAGACCCTCCGAAGTCCGGGCCTCAAGGGAGGAACCGCGGACCGAAACCGGAGCAGAAACGATGCCGGAGCCGCTGGAGTTTGAAGCGGCCGAGCCTCCCGGGGAAGAAACGCCGGAAGAAGCGGAGCAAACTATGGCAGCGCCATCGAAGAAAACGGGGCGGGCAGCAAGGGAAGACGCGAAAACCGGGGCGGAAGAGGAAGAACGGCCGAAGGCCGCGACTCCCCGCGCCGAAAAGCGGGAAGAGGAATCGACCGCTGAACCGGCGGAAGAGGAGCCTGTTCGACCCCGGGCAGCAAAGGGTCGCCGGAAGGCCAAACCAACCGTAGAGATGGAGGAAGCGCCAGCGCCGCCTTCCATCGAGGCACCCAGCGACCTGTTCGGAGACCTCGGCGAGGCGGCCCTGGCGCCGCAGGCTCCGGGAACTCAGGCGCTGGAACTCCCCGACGGAAGCCTCTACACGGGGGACATGGAAGGCGACCGTCCACATGGACGGGGAATCGCGAACCACCCGGACGGGCAAAGCTACATGGGGGAATGGCGCGTCGGCTTCAGGGACGGCGTCGGGTTTCTCCGCTACGCCGACGGAGCCGTGTACATGGGCGGGTGGCGCAACGACCGGAAGGAAGGGCTGGGGATGATGACGTATCCCACCGGGCGCACCTATATGGGAGAATGGAGGGACGACCGCTGCCATGGCCAGGGAACGGACATCTTCCCGGATGGAATGCGCTATGAAGGACAGTTCGAAAAGGGAAAATTCAATAGATCCGGAACGCTCATCCTGCCGGACGGCCGGAAGTACGTCGGCCGCTTCGCCGACGGCCTCTTCAAC
>CAZXMK010000155.1:0-7296 GCA_964641935.1 uncultured Syntrophaceae bacterium | reverse complement strand
CGCCGGGAAGGAGGGGCGCGATCATGGCATAGGTCCGGATTCCCCTTGCCCGAAGACGCTCCAGGGACTGAATTCTCTCCCGGAGGGGGGGAGCTCCGGGTTCAAAGATCCTCCGGAGCCGTTCATCCGCCGTGGCAATGGAAAACCCGACTTCCGCACGGTCCGACTTCTCCAGGATCTCCATGTCCCTGAGAACAAGGGGCGACTTGGTCTGAACGGTCACGGGCCAGCCCTTCTCCACCAGGAGACCAAGGCACATCCGGGTGATGCCATACCTCCTCTCGGCGGCCTGATAGGGGTCGCACACGCCGCTTACCCAGACCCGGCCGACAGGCTTTCTGGCGATTTCCCGGGCCAGCACATCCGGCGCATTGATCTTGACGTCGACAAACTCCCCCCACTTTTCCCGGTGGCCGGTAAACCTCCTCATGAACGCGGCGTAACAGTACCTGCAGGAGTGGCTGCACCCGACATAGGGATTGACCGCATAGTCGTATACCTGGGACCTGGAAAGGACGGAGCGGGCGTGGATTTCCCGGATGATCATGTTCGCGACCGCTCCAAACGATTTTGCATGGCTGCCATCCTTCTCAACGGACAAATCCCGCAAATGCCGCAAAAAGGATGCCTCCGACCCCCGCCGCGAAATAGGTTCCCACGAATAGCCAGTACTGGAACGGGGATTCCTGTCGCCCGATGAGCCGGCCACCCTTGACCCGGACGACTCCACTGCGCAGCCCCGCGACACCGAACCACAGAAGCGCGCCACCCGCCAGGACCAGCATCCATCTCAACGGCCAGTTACACATCGGATGGATTCACCTCCCCACTATCAGCCGATCCGCCTCATTGTCTGCTTTCTTGACATCCTGCCGATTCTCATTCACACAATACAACAAGTTGGTTCTCCAGAAAACAGAGGGATTACAGGCTCCCGATCATTCAGCCTGAACCGGGACGCCCTCTCTGGTTCCGCGAATCCAACGCGGGAGCAGGCATCGAACCCTTCTCGCCCGTCAGCCCTCGCCGGGGAATGAAAGATGAAAAACGAACGGAAGACGAAAGCGCAACTGATAAAAGATCTGGAAGCGTTGCGCTCGCGCATCCTCGAACTCGAGAAGGCGGAAACCGAGCTCGTGCGGGCAAAGAGCGAACTGGAGGCAAGCGAGGAACGGTATGCAAGGCTGGTCGATACGGTCCCGGACGTGATCGTCCACACCGACCTCGTTGGGAATATTCTCTTCATCAATGACTATGCCCTTCAAATCAGCGGTTACAGCCGGAAAGAGTTTTTGGGCGAGAACATCCTCCGGTTCGTGCCTCCCGAAGAGCACGAAAGGCTGCTGATGAATATCACCCTCATGATGGACAGCAGGCTGGGCCCCAAGGAATACAACCTGATCATGAAGGACGGCCGAATCGTCCCCTTCGAGGTCAATGGAGACGTGCTCCGGGACAAGGAAGGGAAACCGTTCGGCATTGTCAATGTGTGCCGGGACATCAGCAGGCGCAGGCACGAGGAAGAGCGTACCCGCCAGTCCGAGGAGAAATTTTCCACCATTTTCATGACGGCGCCGGACTGCATCACGATTACGAGGATGCGGGACGGGCTGATCGTCGATGTCAACGCGGTGTTTGAAGAAACGATCGGCTGGAAGCGGGAAGAATCCGTCGGCAAGACTTCCCTGGAGATGAATTTCTGGGTCGATCCGTCGGATCGGGATTCCATGGTCGGAGAGTTGTCGGCGGGCCGGGACGTCATGAACCGGGAATTCCTGTTCCGCCGCAGAGACGGAGCAGTGCGCAGCGGCATGTATTCCGCCCGGACCTTCAACCTCGCGGGCGAACCCTGCATCATCTTCATGCTGCAGGACATCACCCGGCGCAAGGAAACGGAGAGGACCCTGCGGGAGAACGAGGAGCGGCTGCGCGGCATCACCATGAACCTGCCGGGCGTCGTCTACCAGTTCTACGCGAAGAACAACGGTGAATACGGCATAAGCCATGCCAGCGGACGCATGACGAAAATCTTCGGGATCGCGGAGGACGTCGAATCCATGTTCCCGGAATTCGTTACTCATATTCACGAAGAGGACCGCGACCGATTCGCCTCCTCCCTGCGAAAGGCCGTGGAGAAATGCGAATCATGGGATTTCGAAGGCCGTTTCGTCCGTCCATCCGGCGAGATCCTGTGGTTTCACGGCCTTTCCACACCGACACGTCATGAGGATCGCCTGGTTTTTGACGGGATTATCCTGAACGTCACGGAGCGCAAGCGCGTCGAGGACGCGCTGCGCAACAGCGAGGAAAAATTCAGGAAAATGACCGAGGCGTCAAACGTCGGCATTGCCATCATCGACGGGGAGCGATTCATCTACGTCAACCCCATGACCCGAAAGATGTCGGGATTCAGCGAGGAGGAATACCTCTCCAGGCCCATGCTCGATTTTGTGACCCCGGAATCGAAGGAGCTGATCCGCCGACGGGCCATGGCGCGCCTGGAGGGGAAACCGGTGCCCGAGCGTTATGAATTTTCCGTCCTGACCAAGGACGGCGGAATCCGCTGGGCGGAAGCCGGGGCGGCGGTCATCGAATACAACGGGAAGCCTGCCACGATCTTCACGATCTACGACATTACGGACCGGAAAGCCGCCGAGGCGGAAAGGGAGGCTCTTCAGGCCCGGCTGAACAGCGCCCAGAAGATGGAGGCCCTCGGCAGGCTGGCCGGCGGGGTGGCCCACGATCTGAACAACGTCCTGGGAGCCCTTTCCGGCTATTCGGAGCTGCTGCTGCTGGAGATACCCGAAGGCCAGAAGGCCAGAAGCCACGTGGAGAGAATCCTGCAGTCCACGGAGAAGGCAGCAGCCATCATCCAGGACCTCCTCACCCTGGCCAGGCGGGGGGTTTCTTCGTCCGACGTGATGAATCTGAACGACCTGGTCTCCGGTTTCCTCAAAACCGCCGTCTTCGAAAAGATCAGGGAGTTCCATCCCCGCGTGACCTTCAGGACGCAGTGCCAGGATGGGCTGTTGAACATCCGCGGTTCACTCGTCCACCTTGAAAAGACGCTCATGAACCTGGTGTCGAATGCGGCGGAATCGATCGACGGCGAGGGAGAGGTCGCGATCCGGACGGAAAACCGTTATCTCGACAAGCCCGTCCGGGGCTACGACGAGATCCGGGAGGGAGACTATGCGATCCTGACGGTATCCGACACGGGGGTGGGCATCCCGGCCGAGGACATGGCAAGGATATTCGAGCCTTTTTACACCAAGAAGACGATGGGCAGGAGCGGAACGGGACTGGGGTTGGCGATCGTCTGGGGAACCGTGAAAGATCAGAACGGATACATCGACGTGCAGACCAGGATCGGGGAGGGAACCGTCTTCACGCTTTACTTCCCCGTCACCAGGGAGGAGCTGACCACCCCCCGGCAGGAGGTGCCGCTGGAGCAGTACATCGGCAGCGGGGAATCGGTTCTGGTGGTCGACGACATTGCGGAGCAGCGCGAGGTTGCCTCCGGATTGCTGAAGCGGATCGGATATCAGGTTCATACCGTCTCCAGCGGGGAAGAGGCGGTGGAATACCTCCGGGGAAACAGGGCGGACATCCTGGTTCTGGATATGATCATGGATCCGGGGATCGATGGCCTGGAAACCTACCGGAGGATCCTGGATCTCCATCCGGGGCAGAAAGCGATCCTGGTCAGCGGATTTTCCGAGACGGACCGGGTGAGGGAGGCCCAGCGGCTGGGAGCGGGTGTCTACGTCAGGAAGCCCTACGTAATGGAAAAGATCGGAATGGCCATCCGGGCCGAGCTCGGACGGCCGTTCGCATAAGGAAAATCCGACATGGCTCGATTGGAATCCGGGCCATGCCGGATCATCGTGAGCCTTGCAGCACGACTTGTCCCTCTGTTCAAGGAGCCGTCCCTGGCTCCGCAGCGGTAACGGATCCGCCTTCGATACACCGGAACCGTGTCCGGTTTCATGGCTTGAATAAGGAAAGCCTGCGGGAATGGTTCCGGGAAGATGACCGGGGCGATGGTCCCCGAGCAGTGCCCCATTCCGGGGAAGCCTTGAATCAGCAGTCGATCCCGTATTTCGAGGAGGTTTGTCATGAACGTTTCGGAGGCGATCCGAACGCGCAAGAGCATCCGCGACTTTAAACCCGACCCGGTTCCTGTAGACATCCTGAGGGAAATCCTGGACCTGGCCTGCCGCGCGCCGTCGGCCATGAACACGCAGCCGTGGAAATTCCTGGTCGTGACCGGCAGAACGCTGGAGGAGATCAAGCGGGAGAACATCGAGATGCTGAGGGCGGGAATCGTGCCCGGGGAGGAGCACCTGATCGTCGGATGGCCCCAGGACAGCGTGTATCGCCGGCGCCAGGTGGAGCTGGCCATGCAGCTGTTCCAGCTGATGGGGATCAAGCGGGAGGACAGGGAGGAGCGGGCCCGCTGGCTCGAGCGGGGGTTCCGGTTCTTTGATGCGCCGGCCGCCGTCATTCTCCTGACCGACCGGGCGCTGATGGAAGGTTCCCCGATTCTCGACATGGGGGCCGCCATGCAGAACATCTGCCTGGCGGCGCTGGAATACGGCCTGGGGACCTGCATCGAGGACCAGGGCGTGATGTACCCGGACGTGGTGAGGAAACACTGCGGCATCTCCGATGCGGACATGATCGTGATCGCCATTGCCATCGGCTATCCCAACCCGGGCTTTCCCGCCAACCGGCTGGAAAGCCCCCGGGAGTCCGTGGACAGCGTCACGACGTGGCTGTCCTGACCGCCGTTGACACTTCCGGAACGATCGGTGCGGCCGTCCCGCCGCATCCCGTGCGGAGGGACGGAAAAGGCCGGCGGGACCGTTTCCCACAGCAGACAGGCGAGGTGATTCATGCTGTCACTGGTCATTCTGGCAACGATGCTTGCGCTGTTCACCGTTTTTCTCGTCAGGAGGGGAAGGGATTCGACAGCCGGGGAGACCCTGGCCAATTACCTGAACGCCCTCATCAGCGGCCGCACGGAAGAGGCCTACCATCTCCTCTCCGCGGCCGATCGCGCCCGGGAGTCCCAGGCCGAGTACAGGGCGCGCCGCTCCCTGGGGAGCGGACTGGTCGCCGGTCTGATCGCCCCCAACGTATCCTTCACCATCGAGACAGCGGAGACGGAAAACGGCCGGGCGACGGCAGTCGCCACCGTCACGGCACCGGATTATGCGGGCCTGTTGCGAGAAGCGATGCTGGACGCGGAAACGGAAGGCCTGCCCGGAGACAACCTGGAAGCCCACATCTTCGTGTGCCGAAAGATCAGCCACTACCTGGACAAGTATCGTCGGGAAACCATCCCCACGCGGACCGGCACAACCTCCTTCCGCCTGGTCCTTGAAAAGGGCGGTTGGAAGGTCTGCCTGGAAGAGCCGTGATCCGGACGGGAGGGGATCCGGCTCGCGGGAAGCCTTCCTGTGCAGGAACAAGGCCGACTTCATGGAACGGAAACGGGGACAGCCTGGCAGGTGCCCGGATCGTTCCACTCGTCACGAAACGCAGGAATGTCGAGAAGGCCGTCGGGATAACCCGGGAGAGCCACCCCGTTCTGTCGGTGCTCCCGTTCAGGCCCCTCAGAACCGGCGTCCCGATCACGGCTGTGATGGGCATGTCGCGTAACAAATATGGATGCGGCCAGGCCTCCGATGGTAAAAACATCGAGCAAGGTTACAATCCTGGGGCAAATATGATGGGCGGTGCATCAGGATCATCAATTTTCATCCTTCGTTCTCTTCTTTTTCCGGAAAACAACCGGCCCCGCCGGTGTTCGAGCCGGCTTTGCCGGTGAAGAGAGTTGGGCCGACAATCTCTGGCGAGGATGGTCATGGAACGATTCGATCACGCTGTGGGGAAGTCTGTTGCCAAGATAATCATCAGCGCATTCCTGGCGGCCGTATTTCTCTCGGGTTGCAGTGCCAGACTCGCGCCGATCAAGACCGTTGACTGCGTAGACATCAATCGCTTCATGGGCGACTGGTACGTCATCGCGAGCATTCCAACCATGATCGAAGATGGGGCTCACAACGCAGTGGAGAACTATAAGCTCGACCCGGACGGAACAATTGCCACAACGTTCACGTTCCGTCAGGATTCGTTTGAAGGCCCGTTGAAAACATACAGGCCGCGGGGTTTCATTCTTGACAAGACGAGCAACGCAGTCTGGGGAATGCAGTTCTTATGGCCTATCAAAGCGGAATATTTGATTACTTACCTTGACGAAGGATATACCCGGACAATCATCAGTCGTAACAAGCGGGATTACGTGTGGATCATGGCGCGGACGCCGGCGATTCCCGATGAGGATTACAGGAAGCTTGTGAAAGAGGTGTCCCTTCAGGGTTACGATATCGACAAGCTGAAGAAAGTGCCCCAGCGCTGGCAGCATACCGGCAGATGACCCGGGTGCAGACATCTGTTCCAACAGGCACCGAATGCCGGCACGCTCGGCATAAGCATACAGGTCCATGAAACCCCGAACGATCGAAAACTCCGGAAGCGGTGGTTTTCTGTGTTACCTGCCGCAGATCATGGGTGTTTCACAGCCCGGAATGGAGGGAAAGCGATGAAGAACCTGATCTATCTCTACCTGCTGACGGTGCCCGTGTTCTTTGCAATCGACATGGTCTGGCTGGGTTTGGTGGCCAGGGGCTTCTACCGCAACAACCTGGGTCACCTTCTTCGCCCGGACGTCAACTGGGCGGCAGCCTTTCTCTTTTACCTCCTGTACATCGCAGGCATCCTGATCTTTGCGACCATGCCGGCCCTCGAAAAGAGCTCCCTGCGACAGGCGATCGTGTCGGGCGGTCTGTTCGGCCTTTTCACCTATGCGACGTATGACCTTACCAACCTGGCGACATTGAAGGACTGGCCTCTCAACGTCGTGTTCGTGGACATCGCCTGGGGGATCGTGCTCACCGCCACCGTCGCCGGGGCGAGCTTCTTCATCGGCAAGTGGGTCATGACCTGAGCTTCGCGTTTTCAGGAGTAAAGCACCCCGATGAACGGAAGAGTCCTCCGCATCCTCTACCAGCCCTACAAGTGGCTCGTTTACCTGCCGCTTTTCGTCATTTCGACGGTCGCCTTCATCCTCCTGGGGATGCCGATCATCGCGCTCTTCGGTCCGGACGCTGCAAACCATATCGCCGGCCGCGGATGGGCAGGATTCAACGGTTTCATAACGCCCATGCGGGTCAACCTCGTCGGCAGGGAGAACATCCGGAAAGGCCAGTCCTATGTGGTCGTTGCCAA
>CAZXMK010000154.1:0-7309 GCA_964641935.1 uncultured Syntrophaceae bacterium | reverse complement strand
TGTTGATGGTGATGACGCCGATGGAGCCCGTCAGGGGATTGGAGCCGAACAGCCCCCCGCCCCGCTTCTCCAGTTCCCGGTTGTCGATGCGGAGCCGGCAGCACATGCTCCGTGCGTCCTCGGGATTCATGTCGGAGTTGATGAAGTTGGAGAAATAGGGAACGCCGTACTTGGCCGTCATCTCCCAGAGGCTGGCGAGGTTCGGGTCTTCCCAGTCGAAATTCTTGGTGACGTTGTAGGTCGGGATGGGAAACGTGAAGACTCGCCCCTTGGCGTCCCCTTCCGCCATCACCTCCAGGAAGGCCCGGTTGAAGAGATTCATCTCCTTCTGGAATTCCCCGTAGACCGCTGTCTGGGGCCGGCCGCCGATGATGACGGACTGGTCCCGGTAATAACGGGGCACCGTCACGTCGAGGGTGACGTTCGTGAAGGGCGTCTGGAAGCCGACCCGTGTCGGGACGTTGATGTTGAAGATGAACTCCTGGAGGGCCTGCTTGATTTCCATGTATTCGAGGCCGTCATAGCGGATGAAGGGCGCCAGCAGGGTATCGAAATTGGAGAAGGCCTGGGCGCCCGCCGCCTCGCCCTGGAGGGTGTAGAAGAAGTTGACGATCTGCCCCAGGGCACTCCGGAGGTGCTTGGCGGGCCGGCTCTCCACCTTCCCGGAGACGCCTCGGAAGCCTTCCAGGAGCAGGTCGTAGAGGTCCCAGCCGACGCAGTAGACCGACAGGAGGGAGAGGTCGTGGATATGGAAATCCCCATCCGAGTGGGCCTTGCGGATCTCCGGGGAATAGATCTCGTTCAGCCAGTAGACCTTGCTCACCTCCGAGGAGATGTAATTGTTGAGCCCCTGGAGGGAATAGTCCATATTGCTGTTTTCGTTAATTTTCCAGTCTTTCTTCTTGAGGTACTGGTCGACCAGGTCCACTTCCATCTTCTGGGTGATTTCCCGCAACCGGGCATGCTGGTCCCGGTAGATGATGTAGGCCTTGGCGGTCTTGCGGTAGGGGGAGTCGAGGAGCACTTCCTCGACGATGTCCTGGGCGTCCTCCACGGTCATGATGTTGCCGTTGTAGAGTTTTTCCGCCAGGTTGAGGACCCGGATGGTGAGCTTGCGAGCGGCCTTCTCGTCAAATTCTCCCGTCGCCTCCCCGGCCCTGGCGATGGCGTTCGTGATCTTCTCGGCGTTGAACTTGACGAGCCGCCCGTCCCGCTTCCTGATCTTCCCACGCATGGAAATTCCCTCCGCTTTTTTTATAAATGATCGATGATTGGAATAACGAAGAATCACCCCACATATTGGGGTAGAGGTTCTCCTTTACCACTACATATTGGTGCAATCAAGGGGAAAATGGGGATTGGGGAAGGAGCGGCCTCTCCTCGCGGAAGGGAGAGTTTTTCATTTCCAAAAGGAAACCGGCCGGTTGAGAAAACCGGGAGCGGTGGAAGAAACCGCTCCCGGTTTTTTTCAGCGATACGCGCGCCGGACCTCGGCGAACCCGTCCAAGGCGCCTGAGATTGTCCGGTCGTCGACGCAGTAGGCGATGCGGAAATGCCCGGGACCACCGAAACCGCTTCCGGGCACGGTCAGGATCCGCTTTTCCTGCAGGGCCCGGACGAAGGCCACGTCGTCTTCAATGGGGCTTCTGGGAAAGAGATAGAAGGCCCCCTCCGGTTTCGTCACTTCGTAGCCGGCCTTGACGAGCCCTTCGTACAGGAGGTCCCGTTTTCCCTGGTAGATGCCCGCGTCCACCTGGATTCCCTGGAGGCGGCTGATTGCGCGCTGCATCAGCGCCGGGGCGTTGACAAATCCGAGGATGCGGTTGCACAGGACCAGGGCCCCCAGGAGATCTTCCATCGGCTCGGCGGAAGGGCTGACGGCGATGAAGCCGATCCGTTCCCCCGGAAGGGAAAGGCTTTTCGAGTAAGACGTCGTCACGATGCTGTTTCCGTAGGCTGCGAGGATGCTGGGAACCTTGACGCCGTCATAGACCAGCTCCCTGTAGGGCTCGTCGGACACAAGGTAGACCGGCCTCCCCAGGTCGCGGCTTTTTTCCGTCAACACCTTTGCGAGGGCGCCGATGGAGGCCTCGTCGTAAACGCGGCCGGTCGGGTTGTTGGGCGAGTTGATGAGGACGACCTTCGTCTTTTCGTTGACGGCCGCGGCCATGGCCTCCAGGTCCAGCGAAAAGTCGGGTTTCGTCGGAACCAGCTTCAGGACTCCGCCTGCGTTATCCGCATAAAAGCGATACTCCACGAAGAAGGGAGTCGGTACGACGACCTCGTCCCCCGGATCCAGGAGCGACTTCAGGATGACGTTGAGCGCGCCGCCGGCCCCGCAGGTCATGACGACATGATCCGCCGTCAGGGCGACCCCGTGAATCCCGGAGAGATGGTCCGCCACGGCCCGGCGGGTATCCGGATAGCCGGCATTGGGCATGTAGCCGTGCATTCCTTCTGTTTCCTGCGCTGCCAGCCGCCGCAGTTCTTCCTTGAAGACCGCCGGGGGGTCCACGTTCGGGTTTCCGAGGCTGAAGTCGTAGACGTTCTCGGAACCATGGATCTGCCTGAGCCGGACGCCCTCTTCGAACATTTTGCGGATCCAGGAAGACTGGGAAATGAAGGATTGGATCTTCCGGGAGATGGCCATGAAACGCCTCCTGGCGGGTGTTTTCCCGGTTCGCCTGCCATCGCCGGGATCCGCCGGCAGGCTTTGTACCACAGGGGCCGGACGGCGTCAACGCGGTCAGTTCCGCAGCCGGGCATCCGCCTCCCTCCCATCGCAAGGCCGTCCTCCGCCGAAACCTGGAATTCTTGACATTTCGCAGGCAGTGCCATACATTTCAGCCATTCCCGGGAACCGGAATCCGTCGTCACGGATGCCGCCGGCCCGGGAAAATCCATAGGAAACCAAGAAACCGCCATGCCCATCTACGAATATGAATGCCGAAAATGCAAGGATCGCTTCGAACTCCTGGTCCGCCCGAGCGACCGGGAATCGGACCTCTCCTGCCCGTCCTGCCGATCGAAAAAGATCCGGAAACTGATGTCGGCCTTCGCCGGAGGGAAATCGGGCTGCGGCTCCTGCGCCGCTACCTCCTGCAGCCCAGGCTGAGGCCACTGAACCGATGCGGCGGTCCGCCGCATTTTCCCGTTGCCAACTTGATCCGGATTGGTTATAAGGCTCCCGCACCGCAGAGTCCCCCCGGAAAATCCCAACCGAAAGAGTCCGACGCCGCGAGTCGGAGCCGGAAGCGTTCCGGGGTCTCATAAAGACGAAAGGAGTTCCCGCATGAACATTCTTATTTTCGGACCCAACGGCAGCGGCAAAGGCACCCAGGGCGCCATCGTCCAGAAGAAGTTCGGCGTGCCCCACATCGAGACAGGCGTCATCTTCCGCCAGAACATCAAGGGCGGTACGGAACTGGGCATGAAGGCAAAGGCCTTCATCGACAAGGGAGAACTGGTCCCCGACGAGATCACCGTTCCCATGATCCTGAGCCGCCTTCAGGAAGACGACTGCAAGAAGGGCTGGCTCCTGGACGGGTTCCCGAGGAATCTGGCCCAGGCGGAGGCCCTCTGGAAGGCCCTGCAGGCAGCGGGCATGAAGCTCGACTTCGTCATTGAGATCCTCCTGGACCGGAAGATCGCCAAGCAGCGCATCATGGGCCGGAGGCTCTGCGCCAACGACAACAACCATCCCAACAACATCTACATCGACGCCATCAAGCCGGCCGAGAAGGACGGCAAGCCGGTGTGCCGGGTCTGCGGCTGCGAGACCCTGACGGCCCGCGCCGACGACCAGGACGAGGACGCCATCGACAAGCGTCATGGCATCTACTACGACACGAAAACGGGCTCGCTGGCGGCGGTGAACTACTTCAAGGAGCGCACCAAAGTCATCGGAGTGGACGGAACGGCTGGCGTCAAGGAAGTGTCCGAAGACCTGCTGAAGAAACTGGCATAACCGCTTCCCGCTCCCTGTTTGGAAACATCTGGCCCTCCCGGTCTCCGGGAGGGCTTTTCTTTTCTTGCCTGCATCATGGTTTTATGATGAAAGGAATTTCATTCCGTCCCTAATCATATCGAAGGTTCCGGGAGGTCCCATGAAACGCTTGATCACCGTCGGCTTCATCGCCCTGCTGCCCCTGCTGCTGCAGGGATGCGTCCAGGACGACATCCGGATTTCCGTGCGTCCCGACGGAACCGGAACCATCGAGGAAAAGCTTCTCGTCTCCAACACCGTCCGGGAATTCATGGAGAGCATGGCGGATGCGGGAGAGAAGGAGAGCACCGAAGAGAAAGCGGACACCGGTCCGAAGAAGGACACCGCTAAAGAGAAGAAAGCGGAGAAACCGGATGAGATCGCCAAGATGATGGAGGACGCCAAGAAGAAGTCGGCCCTGTTCGGTTCCGGCGTCCGCTTCGTGTCGGCCGTGCCGGAGAAGACGGAAGAGGCGGCGGGCTACCGTGCCGTATACGCTTTCGACGATATCCGCCAGATCCGGATCGGCAAGGACAAAAACCGCGGAACAGCCGCTCCGGAGGGCAAACCGGAAGAAAAAGAAAGCGCCGACGACGCCATCCATTTCGAGTTCACAAGGGCCGCGGCCGGCACCCCGGCCCTGCTGACCGTCCACCTGCCGGAGAAGTCCAAGGACCAGGGCAAAGAGAAGGAGTCCAAGGACTCTGCCAGGAAAGAGACCGCCGCCCCGGAGCAGCCCATGGATCCCAAAACCCTCGAGATGATGCAGGCCCTCTTCAAGGGCATGCGGATGAGCGTCTCCGTCCGGATCGAGGGTTCCATCGTCAAAACCAACGCCACCTGGCGGCAGGACGGGGACATCACCCTCATGGATCTCGATTTCGAGAAGATCCTCGGAAACAAGGACCTGATGCAGAAAATGACCGCCGGGAAGCCCGAATCCTTTGCCGACATGAAGGCGATGTTCCAGAAGGTCGAGGGGCTGAAGTTCGAGCTCAAGAATCCCATGACGGTGAGCTTTCAGAAGGCGCCCTGACCTTCCGACCGGCGAGTCACAACCGCCGGGAAACGTTGCTTTCGCTTCTGTATGGGCCTGCATGTCCGCCGGCCCCAGCCCCGTGCGGATGCATCCACCGGTTTTCCAGTTGTTCGTTTCCCGCCCCGTGAGCGACCGCACCGCTTTCCGACTCAGGCGATTTCCCTTTTCCCCCGGGCAATCGAACATATCATGGTTGTTCATGCATGTGCCGATCCCGGGAGAGGACGTCTCCATCCCCACCCAAACCACAGACATCCGGCCCCCTGGACGCATTGACAAAACCCCGCGGCTTTAGTAAGGAAGGGCGCCTCGAAGGGAGCTTATGGAAACCATCCGCAATTTCAGCATCATCGCCCATATCGACCACGGAAAGTCCACCCTGGCGGACCGGCTGATCCAGCATACCGGCGTCTGCGACGACAGGAACTTTCAGGATCAGATCCTCGACAGCATGGACATCGAGCGGGAACGGGGCATCACGATCAAGAGCCAGGCCATCACCCTGCCCTACCGGGCGAAAGACGGCCGGGACTACGTGCTCAACCTGATCGACACGCCGGGGCACGTGGACTTCTCCTACGAAGTCTCCCGTTCTCTGGCTTCCTGCGAAGGTGTTCTACTCCTGATCGACGCGGCCCAGGGGGTCCAGGCCCAGACCCTGGCCAACCTCTACCTGGCGCTGGAGCACGACCTGGAGATCATCCCGGTCATCAACAAGATCGACCTGCCCGCGGCGGACGTGGATCGCGTCCTGGAACAGATCGACGCGGAACTGGGGCTGAATCCCGACCATGCATTGCGCTGTTCCGCCAAGGAGGGCATCGGCATTGAGGCGATCCTGGAGGCCGTGGTGGAGCGGATCCCGCCGCCCCGGGGAAACCCGGAGGCCCCCCTGGCGGCCCTGATCTTCGATGCACAGTACGACGCCTTCCGCGGCACCGTCATCCACTGCCGGGTCTTCGACGGCACGGTGAAGAGCGGAGACACGATCCGCTTCATGTATAACGGAACAACCTACCGGGTCGAGGAAGTGGGACGCTTCCTGCTGAGCCGGGAAAAACAGCCCGCCCTTTCGGCGGGCGAAGTGGGCTACATCATCGCCGGGGTTAAGACCGTCGCCGACGTGCGGACGGGCGACACGATCACCCTGGATGCCCGGCCCTGCGACTCCCCCCTTCCCGGATTCAAGGAGGTCAAGCCCGTCGTCTTCGCCTCCATCTACCCCATCGCCTCGGACGACTACGAGGACCTGGCCGTCGCACTGGAGAAATACCGGCTCAACGACGCCTCGTTCATCTACGAGAAGGACTCCTCCGTCGCCCTGGGCCAGGGGTTCCGGTGCGGATTCCTGGGGCTGCTCCACCTGGACGTGGTCCAGGAGCGCCTGGAGCGGGAATTCGACCTCTCCATCATCCTCTCGGTCCCCTCGGTCCGCTATCGCTTCACCCTGAAGGACGGATCCGTCGTTGACGTGGACAATCCGTCCCACTACCCGGACCCCATCTCCATCGAAAGCTCCGAGGAGCCCTACATTCGGGCCATGATGATGCTCCCGGAGCGCTACCTGGGCGCCGTCATGAAACTCTGCATGGAGAAGCGGGCCGTCAACTCGACCCTGAACTACCCCAGCCCGGGACGGGCCGAGTTGACCTACGAGATGCCCCTGGCGGAGGTCATCTATGACTTCTACGACCGCTTCAAGTCGATCACCCAGGGATACGGCTCCTTCGATTACGACGTGATCGACTACCGCGAGAGCAACCTGGCGCTCCTGGACATCCTGGTGAATGGGGAAAAGGTCGATGCCCTCTCCCAGATCGTCCACCGCGACCGGGCCCGGACAAGGGGCGTCCTGGCCTGCGACCGCCTGAAGGACGAGATCCCCCGGCAGATGTTCAAGATCGCCATCCAGGGGGCCATCGGGGGCGAGATCATCTCCCGCAGCACCATCTCACCCTTCCGGAAGGACGTCACCGCCAAGTGCTACGGAGGTGACATCACACGGAAGCGAAAACTCCTGGAGAAGCAGAAGAAAGGCAAGAAGCGCATGAAGATGGTGGGAAACGTCAGCATCCCCCAGAGCGCCTTCCTGGCGGTCCTGAAGTCCGACACGGACTGAACGGGATCATGGCCGCGGGCCTTTACATCCATGTCCCCTTCTGCCGCTCCAAGTGCGCCTACTGCGGTTTCTATTCCCTCCCGGACGCGGAGCGGCAAATCCCCCGTTTCCTGGAGTCCCTGCGCCGCGAGATGGCTTTTCACAGGCGCACCTTCCGGTCCTTCGA
>CAZXMK010000153.1:0-7354 GCA_964641935.1 uncultured Syntrophaceae bacterium | reverse complement strand
GGGGCGGTCTCCGGCGGCTCGATGGACGCCTCCAACATCCTCAAGCCGGCGCTGGTTTCGGGCAAGATCCGCTGCATCGGCTCCACGACCTACGACGAGTACCGGAAACACTTCGAGAAGGACGGGGCTCTGTCCCGGCGGTTCCAGAAAATTGACGTCCCCGAGCCCACGAGCCAGGAAACCCTGGAGATCCTGAAGGGTCTCCGGGAGCGCTACGAGCTGTACCATCAGGTGTCCTACACGGAAGAGGCCCTCCAGGCGGCATCCGAGCTGGCGGCCCGCTACATCAACGACCGGCACCTCCCGGACAAGGCCATCGACGTCCTGGACGAGGCGGGCGCCTGCGCGGCCATGACCCGGGACGAGGGAGATGCATCCTGCACCATCGACCGCCCGGCCGTCGAGGGCATCGTGGCCCGGATGGCCCGGATTCCCGAGAAGAACGTCTCTTCCTCCGACGCGGAAAAACTGCGCGCCCTGATTCCGGACCTGAAAAAGCAGATCTTCGGCCAGGACGGCGCCGTCACCGCCGTCGCGGAGGCGATCAAGCGCGCCCGGGCGGGATTCCGGGAGCCCCAGAAGCCCGTTGCCTCCTTCCTGTTCGTGGGCCCCACGGGGGTGGGCAAGACGGAACTGGCCCGGCAGCTGGCGGCCATTCTCGGCGTCCCCCTCCACCGGTATGACATGAGCGAGTACCAGGAGAAGCACACGGTGGCCCGCCTTATCGGCGCCCCCCCTGGCTACGTGGGGTACGAGGAGGGCGGCCTCCTGACGGAGGCGGTCCGCAAGGAACCTCACGCGGTCCTCCTGCTGGACGAGATCGAGAAGGCCCACGCGGACGTTTTCAACACCCTGCTCCAGGTCATGGACTACGCTACCCTGACGGACAACGCCGGCCGGAAGGCGGACTTCCGGAACGTGATCCTGATCATGACCTCCAACGCCGGGGCGCGCCAGATCGGGCGGTCCGTCATCGGCTTCGAGAGCCGGCCCGTCAACAAGGACGCCGTGTCGGCCGCCGTGGAGAAGACCTTCTCTCCCGAGTTCCGGAACCGCCTGGATGCAATTGTACACTTTGAAAGCCTTTCGCCGGACATCGTCCTCTCGATCGTCAAGAAGACCGTGGGCGAATTCGTCGACCAGCTCAAGGAAAAGGGCGTCACCCTGGAAGTGACGGAGCGCTGCTACGAGGAGCTGGCCCGCCGCGGATATTCCCCGGAGTTCGGCGCCCGGGAGATCGGCCGGCTCGTCCAGGACAAGATCAAGCATTTCTTCGTCGACGAGGTACTGTTCGGCCGTCTGCAGAAGGGCGGGGCGGCCCTGGCGGACCTCGAGGGCGACGATGTGGTGATCCGGGTCCTGGAGGAGGTCCCGGGATAACCCATGCCGGTCTTCCAGCTTCCCCGGGAGCCCGTCTTTCCGCCGGTCCAGCTGGCCGACCCTTCCGGTCTCCTGGCCGTCGGCGGCGACCTCTCAGCGTCCCGACTCGTCGAGGCCTACCGGCTCGGGATCTTTCCCTGGTACGGTCCCGGCGAGCCGATTCTCTGGTGGTCCCCGCACCCCCGGTTTGTTCTCTTCCCCGACGAGCTGAAGGTGTCGCGAAGCATGCGCCAGCTCCTCAAGAAAAATCTCTTCCGGGTCACCTTCGACACCGCGTTCGCCTCCGTCATCGACTCCTGCCGGAAGCCCCGCCCCGGCAGTCCGGAAACCTGGATCACCCCGGAAATGCGGGATGCCTACCGGGAGCTTCACCAATCCGGTCTTGCCCACTCCGTGGAGGTCTGGTATGGGGACACACTGGCGGGAGGCCTCTATGGCGTATCCCTCGGAGGGTGCTTCTTCGGGGAGTCCATGTTTTCGGGAATGAGCAACGCCTCCAAGGTTGCCCTCATCGCCCTGGTCCGGCGCCTCCAGAAACACGGCTTTGTTCTTGTAGACTGCCAGGTCCATACGACCCACCTGGGAAGCCTCGGCGCCCGCTTCATATCCCGCAGCCGCTTCCTGGAGCTTCTCCGGAAAGGGCAGGAGCGGGAGACCATCCAGGGAAACTGGGGGCCCCTGATGAACGACCCGGAACCGGCAAGCCCGACCCAGCAGGATTCCCCGGCTTCCCGGTAACCGGCCGGCGGGAACGGGCCTCCGGAGAAAGATCCCGCCGCATTCCGAAGGGGTTTCCGGTCCATGAACCGCATCGGTCTTTTCCTGATTTTTTTTCTGTTCGCGGCCGTCCAGGCCTACGGCGAACCCGGACGAACCGTCCCGGAGGCGGTCAAACCGCCGGGCAGCGCGCCGGTCTCCGCCGAGGACGGTCCGCCGTCCATGAAAACGGGACATGCGAAACCGCCGGCGCAGACCGCCCGGGCCGACGCGCAGAAAGAGGCACCGAAGAAATCCACTCCGGGAAAGGGCAGTCCCCTGGGAGACAGGCCAAAAGCCACCCCCCTTCTCCTGAAGAGCGTCGGGTGCGAGGCGGACCCAAAGGGGCGGGCACGGGTCTCCTTCACGTTCAGCCGTCCCCACCGGCCCGCCCTCAAGACGATTCCGGGAGAGAAGCCCCGGATCTATTTCGACATCCCCAACGCCTCTATCGATCCGGGCGTGCCGGCCCAGCAGGACGGCAAGGGTTCCCTGGTCCGCCAGGTCCGGATCAGCCACGACCCGGCCTCCGGGTCCATCAGGGCGGCCGTTGAACTGGTGCCGGACAGGGATTACGTCGTCCGGCCGATCCAGTACCGGAAGGAGAACCGGTTCCTCCTGGAAATCGAGCCGAAAAAATCCCGCCCCACCCGCCCATGAAGAAATCCCCTCCCATGCTGCGCTGGAGTCTTGCCCTGGCCGTCGTGATCGTCGTGGCGGCCCTCTTCCTGGTCGGGAAGACCCGCATGGGCGTGGACACGGACATCCTCAACGCCCTCCCCGCCGGAGACCCCGTCCTGGCGGATGCCGGGGCCGTCCTGAAGAGCCATCCCATGCAGGACCGCATCGTTGCGGATCTCCGCTGCGACCCGGTGGATCCCCGGGCCCTCCAGGAAGGGGGGGCTCTCGTCGTAAAAAAAATGAGGGACAGCGGACTCTTTCGCCAGGTGGGACTGGACGCGGAAGTGGGAGCCTTCCCGGAGCTGGTGAACGGGATCGTGGAAAACCTGCCTTTCCTGTTCTCGGAGCGGGATCTCCGACGGAACGTGGCCCCGCTCCTGGAGCGACCGTCCGTCCGTGAAGCGGTCCACAGGCAGGCCCTGATGATCCAGGGCCTGGAGGGCATCGGCCAGGCCCGCTGGCTGGCCTCGGATCCGCTGGGGCTGCGCTTCCTCATCCTCGGCCGGATGGCACACCTGGAACCGGCGAGGGGCGCCCGGCCGGCGGGTGACGTCCTTCTCTCCGCCGACAGCACCCGCTGTCTCATCGTCGCGGAGCCAAAGACATCGGCCACCGCCACCGACTTCGCCAGGCGTGCGGACCGTCTCTTCGCGGATATCCAGGCGGACCTGAACCGGACCTGGACCGGCACGCCCCGGCTCGTCCTGACCCCCGTCGGGGCCTACCGGGCCGCCCTGGACAATGAAGACGCCGCCAAAACGGACACCCGCCGGGCGATGGTCTTTTCCACCGTGGCGGTGGCCATCCTCCTGCTGATCGGATTCCCTCGCCCTCTCCTGGGACTGCTCGCCCTGTTTCCCGCTGTCATGGGAACGGCCCTGGCATACTTCGTCCTGTCCCTCTTCCGGTCCTCGATCTCCGTCCTAGCCATCGGCTTCGGCGGCGCCATCATCTCCTTTACAGTCGACTACGGAATCACCTACCTCCTGTTCCTCGACCGGACCCGCGAGACCCGTGGGCTCGACACGACACGGGAGGTCTGGTCCCTGGGACTCCTGGCGATGCTGACGACAGCGGTGAGCTTCGCTTTCCTGTTCCTGAGCGGATTCCCGGCCCTGGCCCAACTCGGCGCCTTCGCCGCCCTGGGAGTCGTTTTTTACTTAGCCTTTGTACACCTGGTCTATACGTTCCTCTTACCCCTCGTGCCCCCAGCCGACCGGGAGGGAACCCCCTGGCTCCGGCGTCTCTCCGAGAGGCTGTTCTCCGCCGATCCCGCCTGGAAGCCCTGGGCGGCCCTGGTCCTTTGCCTGGCTCTCCTTCCTTTTGCCCGGCCCGATTTCCAGGTGGACCTGAAGTCCCTCAACACCGTCCGGCCCGAGACCCTCGCCGCGGAAGAGGAGGTGAAACGGGCCTGGGGCGACATCCTGAACCGGGTCTACCTGCTGTCCGAAGGAAATTCCTACAGGGAGATACGGGAGAAGGGAGATCGCCTGACGGCCCTGCTGGACGAGAACATCGAGAAGGGAGTCCTGTCGGCGGCGTTCGTGGCCTCCATGGCCTTCCCCGGGCCGGAACGGGCCACGGCAAACCGGCTGGCCTGGAAGGCCTTCTGGACGACGGAGCGAACGGAGTTCTGCAAGCGCAGGCTGGCAGAGGCGGCGATAGCGGAGGGCTTTCGTCCCCAATCCTTCGATCCGTTCCTCCGGCGCCTGGAAGCGGCGGCGGGAAGTGCCGTAGAAATCCCGACCTCGCTCTACGGCCTCCTGGGAATCGCGCCGTCCGCGGGAGCGGGCCCCTGGCGCCAGTTCGTCACGGTTCTTCCCGGTCCCGCCTACCGGGGAGGAGACTTCTTCGAACACCTCCACGGCTCCGGCCTGGCCCGGCTGTTCGATCCGGGCGTCTTCACGGAACGCCTCGGCGGGGTCATCCTGAACGGCTTTCTCCGGGTGGCGCTCATCGTCGGCCTCCTGACCCTCCTGGTGGCGGCGCTTTATCTCCTGGACATCCGGCTGACCCTCATCGCACTGGCGCCGACGGCCTTCTCGCTCGTCTGCACCCTGGGGACCCTCCACCTGATTGGAAGGCCCCCGGGCATCCCGACGATCATGGTGTCCGCCGTCATCATCGGGATGGGAACCGATTACGCCATGTACATCGTCCGCTCCCAGCAGCGATACCTCGATGAAAAGCATCCCTCGATGGCGCTTGTGCGCCTGTCGGTCCTGCTCTCCTTCGCCACCACATTTCTGGGGTTCGGAGTGCTCGCCCTGGCAAGCCATGCGATGCTGAGCAGCGCCGGGATCGCCCTTGCCCTGGGCATCGGCTATTCCTTCCTTGGGACAACGGCCATCGTGCCGCCGCTTCTCCGACGGCTCTACCGGTCGGCCGCCCTTCCCGAAGAGGCCGTCGAGGCCGGATCGGAAGAACACGCCCGGCGCGTGCTCGCCCGCTATCGCCGGGTCGAGGGATACGTGCGGGCTTTCGTGTTCTTCAAGCTGCGTATGGATCCCATGTTCCCGCGCCTGGCTTCCTTCGTCCCCAATCCCCGGACGATCCTGGACATCGGCTGCGGGTACGGCATCCCGTCGTCCTGGCTCCTGGAAATCCAGCCGGATGCCCGGGTGTTCGGCATCGATCCCGATCCCGACCGTGTTCGTATCGCCGCCCGGGCCGTCGGCGACCGGGGCACAATGGCGGTTGGAAAGGCCCCGGACCTGCCTATTGTTCCGGATCCGGTCGACACGGTTCTCCTCCTCGACGTGATCCATATGCTCGACGACGGGCAACTCCGCCTGACCCTCTCCCGGATTTCAGCGGTACTGGAACCCGGAGGCGTCCTCATCCTCCGGGCTATTGTCCCGTCCTTTCCGGCCCCCTCGCCGGAACGCCGCTTCGAGGAGAGGCGGCTGAAATGGAACGGCGGCCGGGCGCGGTTCCGTGCCGTCGAAGAGGTCCGGCAGGCACTCGAAGACACGGGGCTGCGAGTCAGGCTTCCGGAACCCATGTCGCCGGACCGCGAGGTCTGGTGGTTCATCGCCCGGAAACCTCGGGAATACGAATCATGAAACTGGCCGTCTACCGGTTCCTTACAACCCTTACCCATCACATCGGCCCCTGGGTATTCCGGCTTTTCGCCTGGTTCATCGCCGCCGGCTACTTTCTGTTCTTCCCCCGGCGGGTCGCCCGGAGTGCCCGTTTCTACCGGATCCTCCTCCCGGGACGGGGTATTCTTCCCTCTCTCTTCCTGACCTGGCGCCAGTACCAGAACTTCACGTCCGTCTTCCTGGACCGTTTTCTGTTCCAGGAGCGGGGCAGAATCCCCTACGACAGCGAAGGGTTTCATTACCTGGAAGAGGCCGTCGCCTCCGGACAGGGGGGGGTTCTGCTCATGTCCCACCTGGGAAACTGGGAGGTCTCGGCCCATCTCCTGAAAGACAAGGGAATGAAGCTTCTCCTGTACGTGGGGGAGAAACACCGGGAGCAGATTGAGCGGATGCAGAAGCAGAGCCTGTCGGAGCGGGGCGTGCAAATCATGACGGCGTCTCCCGATGCCGCTTCGCCCTTCGATCTCGTCGAGGCGATCCGCTTTCTCCGCGAAGGCGGCCTGGTCTCCATGACGGGGGATCGCCTCTGGCACGAAAGCCAGCGGTCCGTCCCGGTCGCCTTCGCCGGCCGCGAGGCCCTTCTCCCCGAGACACCCCACCTGTTCTCCCTTCTCTCGAGGGCGCCGATCCTGCCCTTCTTTGTCTATCGCGAGGCCGGGGGCCGCTACCGCATCCGGGTCAGCCCGCCCTGGACCGTGAAAGCCGCTTCGAGGAAGGACAGGGACGAGGCTGTCCGGCGCTCCGCCCAGACTTACGCAAGGATCCTGGAGGAGGAAGCCCGCAGCCACCCGGACCAGTGGTACCACTTCGAGGATTTCCTGGAGGAGCAGCAACGGCGGGACGGAAAAGCCCCGGCTGCGAAAACGGGATGAGGGCGCCCGCGGCCGGAATCATGGGAAAGGCCGGGAGCGCCCCCGGAACGGAGAGGCCGGGCCAGCACCGGGTGAAGATGCAGATAGGGACTCGCACCAAGCAAGCCGGAGACAGGACGCGATTCTTATTTGCCCTTCAACTCCAGCATGTCGAGGTCCTTCCGCTCGCTACCCTCCGGTGCGGGGAAATTGCCCACGTTCCTGCTGAGGCCGTACCGCGCGACCTCCTCGTAGAGATAGATCCCCGGGACATCTTCGCGAATCTTGAGAAGGCTCTCGCGGTAAAGGGCCTGCCTCTTTTGCGGATCCATCTCGAAGCGCGCCGCCTGCAGCAGCCCGTCCAGTTCCGGGTTGGAATAATGGGAAGCGCGGGTACCCGTTGAAAGGAGCGGAATCAGCACGCCGTCGGCGTCATAAAGCGGGTTGCCCCACCCAAGCAGATACAAGGGTTCCAGCTTGCGGCTCATCAGAGCCTGCTGATAGGCGGCCCAATCATACAGCTTGACGCTTACGCTGATGCCGACCCTGTCCAGCATTGCGACAACCGCCTCGGCAACCTGC
>CAZXMK010000152.1:4516-7376 GCA_964641935.1 uncultured Syntrophaceae bacterium | reverse complement strand
GTTCGCTGTTAGGGGGCCAGGGGTACCCCGGGCACGTCCATTCGGAAGGATCGAGCGACTGGAAATAGTCCGTCCAGTAGTCGAAGTCCAGGATGTCCTTCACCCAGGGGGTTTCCATCTTCACGAGCTTCCCCGTGGCAATGTCCATCCCCGTCCACGCCTCATAATCCCCTTCTCCCGTCCACAGGACCATCGACTCGGGCAGCTCCAGGATGGGCCGGTCCGAAATGCGCGTCTGCCCGGACCCTTCCATGCGGGCCACGATGACGTGCTCGGACATGACTAGATCCCTTCGACGGCGAAGATCCCCTGGACTCCCGATGCGGGGGACACGCTGGGTGCCCTGCCCCGAAGGATCACCGTCCTCCCGCAGTTCGGGGGGATCGCCCCCAGCCTGGCGGCCCGGAGCCGACGATAGGACACCAGGATCGCCTTCCCCGCCGCAGGGGGAGTCTCGAACTCCACCTCCCCGCTCAGGGGATGTGCGGTGCAGGGCGTCGCCACCCCGTCCACCTTGGCGGACACCGACCGAAACACCATGGGGGGGTGCCCCACGGGGAAAACGGTGCTCCCCCCGTCCCCCTGCCCCACCGCCTCGTCCGTGATTTCGTCGGAGCCGCCCACGGACACCGAAGACACCGCCGCGTCGTCCACGATCCCCCTGTTGTGCGGGTCCACCACCCCGGACGACCGGACCTGGACGGCTCCGGCCGCGATCCCGTCGTCTTCGTACCAGATTTCGACCACGGCCCCCGCCGCCGGAGCGGAAGCAAACGTGATGGCCGCCGCTCCCTGCGTCCAGCCGGTCACCACGGCGTTGTCCACCAAGACCTCATAGACCGCCAGGATGGGGGTGGGGGTCTGGAACTCCGTCTTGGCCCCATCCCCCGAGTCCACCGCCCGGCGTCGGGCTACAAGCCATACGTTTTCTGCGAAACCAGCACCCGTGCCGTAGATGTAGGACGCGACAACGGCCTTCCCGGAGGCGGGGATCGCCCCCGAAACGAACGTGATGGCCCCCGTCACCCGGTTGATGCTGTAATCTCCCGGTTCGGCCTTCGTCACCCCGTCCACCAGTACCTGGTACGTCCCCGCCAGAACGTTCCCATGGGCCAGGGAGAAAACCGCCTTTACCCCATCCCCCGTCCCCACGGACTCGTTCGCCACCGAAACGGGCTTGTCGTTCCACACCGTAACGGGGATCGCGGCTCCCGTGGAGCCCATGGGGCGCGGCTCGAACGCCAGAACGCCAAGGGGGTTGCCGTCCCTTTCCATCGTCAAGTTCGGCACGCTCATCAGAACACCTCCGTCGTCTTCGCCACCAGCACCAGCGAGCCCGGGAGCAGTCCCTCCACCCGGTCGTTGGCTGCCCGAACGACCTCCGTCGTGCCGTGGAGCCTCACGTCGAAGGTCCTCCAATCCGCCTGGTCCAGGACCACGCCGATCCGCACGTTGTCCAGCCGTCTCCCCGCCGCCCGAATGGCGGCCACCACTTCCTTCCCCAGGTCGGTCGCCTCCCCGTGCAGGGCCTCGGAAAGTTCACCCACCGTAGGACGCCGCCACATGGTGAGTTCCGTCGTTCGGTCTGACAGCCGGTGGCGGATTCGCTCGATCCGGTACGTCCGTCCCTGGTGCGTCACCTGGTCCCTCGCCCGGATGGCCGGATTGAGCGGGATTTCCAGCGTAGCCTTGATGCAGTCCGCCGCACGCTCCAACCAGTAGTCCGCCAGGGCGTCGTGCTGTTCATCCTCGTGGATGCCCGTCAGCCGGACCGTCTTCTGCCGCAGCCCGAACCACCCCACGGACTGGCCGTCCGCCGCCGCAAGAGCCTTGTGTACCCCCCTGCGCTCCTGGGGAAGCAGAACCTTCGGAACCTCGAAAAGCCCCTCCACGTGCGACTGAGGCACCGTCCTCGTGACGGAGGTCGCCACCCCGTCCTTGTCCACCTTCGTCTCCGTCTCGCATTGAATCTGCCCCGACGCATCCGCCAGAGACAGGGTCGTCGTCCGCTCCCTGCGAATCTTCCAGGCATCCTCCAGCCTGGGATCTGACTGGGTGAACCGGGCGGTGCCGTTGACCGCGCCCCCCTCGGGGACGAAGACAGCCTCCGGGTCCGGCGGAAAATAAGGAGGCGTCGAAGCCCCGCACCGGAACGTCAGGGTATAGGTGCCCGCCGCCACCTTGGCCGTCTGACCGCTTTGCAGGACGTGGCCCCACCCGTCGTAGGTCCATTCGCCCCCCACGACTCCGCTGGGGGTGATCGTCACCCTGATGGTCCCCCCGGACGTCGGGGTCGGGCCGCATCCGCACTCGAAGCTCACCTTCGCCGTCCAGTTGTCGCCCTTGGAAACCGTTACCGGGCAGGGGTCGGGAATGGTCCACTGCGTGTAGTCGTATGGCCGGTCATAGTCGAACAGGAGCGTGTACGTGCCGTCCGCGAGCTGTACGGTGGAACCGCTCAGGTAGCTTCCGGAACGCCCCTGAATTGACCATCGCGCACCGGGAGGCGTCTTCCCCTCGAAGATCACCGTCACCCGCCCGTTCTCCCCTTGCGGGGGAGGAGGGGTGGGGGGCTGGCTGCCCGCCGAATCCGTGATGACCAAGGTGGCGCTGTCGTTGTTGCCCCCCCGGTAGTCGTCTATCCCGTAAAAGCCACCGATGTTCCAGTCGCACACGCCGTACACGTCGTAGGTCCCCGGGGCAAGCCCCGTGGTCACCGTCACGTAAGCCCGCCCGAAGACCCGGACTTTGTCGTTGCCGGGATGGATGCTCTCGTCGTCGTTGTGCGTCCGAAGCCCCTGCACGTTCGTCGGGACCGTCACCTTGTAGGTGACGATCCCCCCGCCGGAAGCGGCGGCGA
>CAZXMK010000152.1:1096-4416 GCA_964641935.1 uncultured Syntrophaceae bacterium | reverse complement strand
TTCGTCGGGACCGTCACCTTGTAGGTGACGATCCCCCCGCCGGAAGCGGCGGCGATCCGTCCGCTCTGAGGCCCGATGCTGAGGCACTTCACGGTCAGGGAGCTTTTGTGCTTGGCCCGCAGGTCCCGTTGAAGATCGATTTCGACTGTCCGCCCCATGTCACCACCTCCATCCCTGGAACGGAGGGAATCCGGTCTGCGGCTGCGGCGCTGGCGGCGTTATCGGGTCAGGAGATGTCGGGGGAGGCTGGTACCCCCCCGCAGTGCCGCCGGGGGGCCACGTCCAGGCATAGGGCTCGTCGGGATCGTTCACCCCTCCGATGGCCTGTCCCTTCTCCCAGTACCGCCGCGTCACGGTCTTCGTCACGGACCAGCCGTTGGAGGTGGCGACCATGGCAACGACCGTCTCCTCCCAGGTGTCCCAGGACCGCTCCGGCGCACCCGCCGATTCCGGGGGTCTTGGTGCCCCGGGGAGCCAACCCGTCACCGTGACCTTGCGCAGGACGATGCGGGGGTCCCCGCCGACGGTATAGGTCGTCTCCGACCGCACGTTCCCCGCGCAGGACGCCTCCCAGACCACCTCGGCCCGCTCGTTGTACTTCCAGGCGCTGTCGCTGCTCACCTGCGTCCCCGGGCGCACCGTCGCCCGGTACACCTGGTCCCCCGCAGCGTCCCGCACCACGACGCCCCCCTCGAAGGGAGAGGTGACGACCTTGCGCACGGCAGGGACGACCCAGGAGTCGTCGACCACGAGGGCCACGGCATTGACGTACTGCCCCACCTCCACGGATTCCTTGAAGGCGAAGGCGTCCGACTCGGGGATCTTCCATTCCTGCTCCGTCCCGTCGAAGACGTACCCGTCCGCGCTCCAGGAAAGCGTCCCTCGGGCCAGGGCCTCGGCGCTCTGCGCGTACTCCAGCCAGGGCACGGTCGCCTCCACGTCCACGAGCACGCCGGGGACCGGGACCCCGATGGTCCCGATCTGGAGATAGGCCCCCGCCTCTGCCGCCACGGAGGCAAGGCACTCCAGGGGAGAGCCTCCCCTCGTGGCGACTCTCCCCCCCAAGCGAGCCCCGATGGGGTCCCGCGCCGTGACGCGGCAGAGCCCCTCCGTGGCGTCGTACTCCACCCTGGAGACGACGCCGCGAAACAGCGGGATCTCCAATTCGCCCGCCAGGGCCACCACGCCCAGCTCCTCCCCCACTTCACACCGCGCCGAAGTGGTGACGGTTGCCACGCCCTCGCCGCAAGGGCCAAGCTCCAGGGTTGCTCCGTCGAACAGGGGGACCGTCTCGTCATGTCGGCACAGGCGGAACGAGAGGACGCCCAACTCGTCGAAGGACTGGAAGTCCATGGAGAAGGGCACGCTGCACCGACCAGGGCGCAGAAAGTTCATCCCGAAGGGCACCGCGTCGTGCCGGATGGGCTGCGAGAACGGCACCAGGCACCGGGAAGCCACGTCGAAACGAAGGGGCCTCCCGAAGCGGGAGACCCCTTTGAAGTCCATCCAGAACTCCGCTTCGTCGGCGGAATGGAAGTCCATGGAGAAGGACCTCTCGAAGTGCCCCGGACGAAGGAAATTCATCTCGAAAAACACCGCGTCGTGTTGAAAAAACTGCGAGAAAGGGACCCCGAACCGCCCGGGGCGAAGAAAGTCCATGCTGAACGGCACTCCGGGCACGATCACACCTCCTCCAGCACGAGAGAATAGCCCCCGAGCAGGTCCGTGGGGATGGCCTCGGTGCACATGACCTGATGCTCCGCGCCGCCCGCGTCCCGGAACCCGAAGGCCCCGCGCCCGGGGAGTCCCAGGATGATGCTCTGCTGTCCCCCCAGGTATCCCTGCAAGGTCCAGCGGCGTTTGATCGCCGAGACCCGGGCGTGCAGGGTCCCGTCCAGCGCCCGCCGCCAGGAGCCCAGAGGGACCACCTCCTGACGGTATCCGTCCACCGTGGGCTGGAACTCCAGCTCCACCCCGTCCACACGGATTCTCATGTCCCGGCCCCTCTCCCTACACCAGCCCCGCCGCCGCAGCCGCTCCCGCGACGGAGGACGCGCCGGTGCTGCCCGAACCGGAATCGGAAGCGGAGCCGGAGCTTGTCGAACCGGATGGAGCGCTCGAATTGCCGCTCGCCATCTCCTTTGCCATCGCTTCCCTGTAGGCTTTGGCGTAGGCCTTACCGGCCTCTTCTCCCCGCGCTTTCGACTGATTCACGAACGTTTTCAGGATGCCGTCGTAGTGCGTCGTCAGGGGCGCTACGGGAATCTTGAACGCCCTGGTCAGGACCTCCGGGAGCTTGGATTTCTCGAACAGGTCCCGGATGGAGGCCTCGATCTTCGCCGTCGCCTCTTTTGCCGTCTTGGAGGCCGACGTCATCCCGTCCGTGAACGCCTTGGAGATGGAGTCCCCGATGGTCCGGGCGTTGATCCCCTCCGCGAACGCCTTGGAGATCTGCGGCCCCCCGCGCTGGACCACCTTCAAGCTGTCGCCGATCCCCGCCTCCATCCCCCGGGGCAACCCCTCCCCTGCGGTTTCAAGGGTTTTCCCCAGGTCCCCGGCAATGACCTTGATGCCGCCCCGCGTCTGGTCTGCCTGTTGGAGCATGGACCCGGCGGACTGCTTCGCCACGTTCTCCGCGCTCTTGGCGTACCTGCCCAGTTCCTCGCTGAACTTCTTGTCCGCGTCCGCAAGTTCCTGGTCCCGGACCCGCTCCCGTTCCGCCTTCTGCTTTTCGTACTCGGAGAGGTTTTCCCTGCTTGCCGTCTGCTCCCATTCCTTGTACTTGCGCAGCGCCTCCGCCTTCCTGGCATCCCGATCCCGGGCCAGCATGTCCTCCACCTCGGAGACGCGGAAATACTGGCGCCCGACCGCATCTGCGGTCTTCTCGATTTCGTCCTTCACATCCCCGGCGTTCCCCTTGAGCCCGGCCAACGCCTGGGATATGGCATTCGTCGTCTGGAGCCCCAGAGAGGTCAGGTTCCCGGTTGCAGCCCCTATGGCTTGATTGATCTCCGGCCCGGCCTTCTCGACCATCTTGATGAGTTCGTCCAGGGCCGCCTTGACAGCGGGAGGGGCGGACTCGAATGCCTGCCGGAGGGACTGCATCCCCTCCGTCCCCAGGGCGGCAATGTGGGGAGCAAACTTGTCGAATGCCTTCACGATGGCCTCGTCGGCGTCGCCGGTCTTCTTCAGGGTGTCCTCCAGGGCGGTTCCCACCGAGACGGCCAGTTGGTTCACCCGGTTTCGCGTCTCCTCCGTCAACCCCTCGATCCTGCCCCGGGCCGACGAGACCAGCTTGATGCCGAACTCATCCACCGATT
>CAZXMK010000152.1:0-1086 GCA_964641935.1 uncultured Syntrophaceae bacterium | reverse complement strand
CGGAGGGCGCCTAACCCCAGAAGAAGGCCGGACACGCCGATGATTCCGCCGCCATACCAGCTTGATGCCAAACTCATCCACCGATTCGACGAGCCCCTTGGTAGCCTCCTGGATGGCTCCACCTGCCGCCTTCCCGATCCCCGCCATCCGCTCCTTGTACGCCTGGGCGACCTCCGGCCCGAACTGCTTCGCCAGAGAATCCGCCGTGTCGTCGATGGCCTTCTTCAGGTCCTCTTGGACGATCTTTGCGGCCCCCTGCGCCGAAACCCCCAGGTCCCGCATGGCCTCGCTCGCCCGCTCCCGGACCTGGTCGTAGGCGTCCTTGGTAGCCTTGATCGCGTCGGCGACAGCTTTCTGCGCCTTCGCGGGATCGGTGCCCGACCCCTGTTTCTGCGCCGCCGCGTCCGCATCCCGGGCCTTCGTGAGTTCCTGCTGGGCCTTCGTGGTCTCCTTCAGGGCCGATGCCTGATCCCGGAACACCTTGAGTCCCCGTTGAACGGCCTCGGGAAGACGTTTCAGCGCCGCCACGTCTCCGTTGACGGCGGCCTCGTAGTCCTTGGCGACGGAGGCGGCATTCCCGCTTGCTTCTGCGGCGGACTTGACCGTCATCGCCGCTTCTCGGGCGGCAGGAGGCAAGGCAGCCAGCGCTTCCTTGTTTCCGAGAAGCGCCTTGTTGTAGTCGCCCATGGTCTGGGTTTGCTCCTGGGCGGCCTTCGCCTCTTCCTTCCGCGCCTCGATGAGCTTCTGGAGGTGAGGGGGAAGGCGTTTGAGCGCTTCCTCGCTGCCCTCGATCGCCAGCTTGTAGTCCTCCGCCCACCGCTCCATGTCGTCGGCGTTCCGGGCCGCTGCAACCGCCTCGTCCTGGGCATTCCGCATCTCCAGCAGCGCCTTCGTCACCAGACCCGCCGCGATGGCGATGGCCCCGAGCGCCGCAACCATCGGGTTCCCCGCCAGGAAGACGGCAGTGTCGGCGATCCCTTTCCCCAGCCCGACGAATGCTCTGGTGATGCCGAGGATGGATTCGATGATCCCGGCGATCTTTCCGGCAGCCCACCCGGTGGTGATGACCACGGCGATGGTGTCCAG
>CAZXMK010000151.1:6778-7377 GCA_964641935.1 uncultured Syntrophaceae bacterium | reverse complement strand
CCGAAGGAGAACGTCGTCATCAAGGCCGGGGATTTCAGCAGGCTCATGTGGACCTTCGACATCGAGCGCTGCGGCAATGCCGCCATGTGCCTCGGCACGGCCGGCGGGGCCCTGCGGGAGGCCATCGCGTACGCCCAGGCCCGCCAGGCCTTCGGAAGGCCCATCTGCGAGTTCCAGGCGATCCAGTTCATGACCGTCGACATGGCGATGAAGCTGGAGGCGGCGAAACTCCTGGTCTACCGGGCCGCCTGCGGGGCGGGGCAGGGCCTGCCCTCGATCTACGAGGCCTCCCTGGGGAAATGCTTCGCCAACGAGATGGTGATCGAGGTGACGAACATGGCCATGCAGATCTTCGGCGGCTACGGCTACAGCAGGGAGTTTCCCGTCGAGCGGATGCTCCGGGACGCCCGGGCCTGGGGCGTGGCCGGCGGGACGGTGCAGATGCTCCGGATCACCCTGGCCAGCGTCCTGTACGGCCGGCGCTTCGACCAGCGCCGGGGAAAATGAGCGAAGGGAGACGAAAGGGGGGACCATGGGGACTTATTATCGTGATGCGGATCATCTCTATGAGATCTACGGATATTTCATGGACCGGATCC
>CAZXMK010000151.1:0-6768 GCA_964641935.1 uncultured Syntrophaceae bacterium | reverse complement strand
GGACGAGAAGATCGGCTCCAAGATGGCCAAGGCGGGGATCATCATCCGCTTCATTTACACGGACCCCGATTCCGAGATCACCATCGACCTGAAGAACCCGCCGGACAGGCCGGGGTATTACGGGTCCTACCGCCTCGGTCCCTGCGACCTCCAGGAGGACGTGTGGTCCAGGCAGGCGGCGGACTTCTCCCACAGCTTCTGGCACGGCCTGGAGAATCCCGTCGCCGCGGTCACCCGGGGCAAGGTCAAGCAGGGCGGCAAGATCACGGCCATGCTGAAGCTTCTGCCGGTGGTCAGGCCGGCTTTCCAGATGTTCCCGGTGATCCTGAGGGAGCTGGGGTACGGGGACCTCGTCATCTCGAAGCAGGGTTGAGACGGCGGCGGGAGCGGGACGTTGGGCGAAACGGGGACGATCTTCGACATCCAGCGGTTCAGCGTCCACGACGGGCCGGGGATCCGGACGACGGTGTTCTTCAAGGGATGTCCCCTCCGCTGCGCCTGGTGCGCCAACCCGGAGTCGCAGGAGAGGCTGCCGCAGCTCCTCCTGCGGGACAGCCGGTGCACCGCCTGCGGCCGGTGCCTCCCGGCCTGTCCTGAACGGGCCATCCGGATTACGAAGGACGGCCGCCGGTGGATCGACTGGAAGAAATGCACGCAGTGTATCCGATGCGTCACTGCCTGCGAAACCGGTGCTCTCTCCATCTCCGGCCGGGAGGCGACCATCGGGGAGATTCTGAATGAAGTGGAGCGGGACCGCGCCTTTTACGAGGCTTCCGGCGGCGGTGTGACCCTGTCCGGCGGGGAGCCCCTCCTGCAGCCCGAATTCGCCGTCCGCCTGATGGCGCGCTGCAGCGAAGCGGGGCTGCATACGGCGCTGGACACGTCCGGATACGCCGATCCCGACGCTCTGCTGGCGGTGATCGAACACGCCGACCTGGTCCTGTACGACATCAAGACGCTGGACGACGGGCGGCACCGGAAATACACCGGCGTCGGGAACGCCCTCATCCTCAGCAATGCAGAATTGGTTGCCCGCCGGGTCCGGACCTGGTTCCGGGTTCCCCTCTTGACGGGCGTGAACGACGAGGAAGGGGAGATCCGCGGGATCGCGGCCCTGGCTCGGGAGTTGGGAGTGGAGAGAATCAGCCTGCTTCCATACCACCCGGGGGGGCGGGACAAGAACCGGCAGATCGGCCGCCGGATCTCAGGGTTTCAAGGAAAGCGGCCGACGGACAGGCGCGTGGAGAGGCTCCGCCGCATCGTCGAAGCGGTGGGGGTCGTCTCGTCCATCGGGAACTGAACGGACAAGCAGGTCAGAGCCCTTTTCCGCCTATGGAGCGCCTGCTCCTGCGGAAGGCGCGGCGGCCGGTGGCGCCGGCTCCCTCCGGCGGTCGTCGACGACGATGTTCCGAAGGATCTCCCAGGCCTTTTCCACTCTCTTCCGTTCTTCATCGCCGGGGTCGATCTTCGACCGGCCCGTCGAATGGACGACTACGGTCTTTCCGCTCTTGTCCTTGATCTCCCGGACCCCCATCGTGTCGTACGGACTCTCTTTCGCCTCCCGTTCCTGCTCGATCATGAGCTGGATCGTCCGGTCGCTGACGCCGGCCTTTTTCAGCTTCAGGACCTGATCCGGCGTAAGTCCGAGGCAGGGAGGGGGCGCCAGGATCAGGAGAAGCAGGAGGGCCGGGACCGCCGTTGCAAGGGTTTTCATGGAATTCCTCTCTTTTTTCCCTGTTCCTACCATGAATCGGCCGTTCTGGAAATGGCCGCAAGGCGTGTTTGACGCCTTGAGCCGTTTCCGATATAAAAACCGGGCGGATTTGTATGAGGCGGAGATGGACAGAGACGATCATCCGGCAGGGTCTTCAGATACAAAGCAGAATCAGGATGCATTTCAGCAGTTCTTCGAGAATGCCCAGGAGGGGTTTTTCAGAACCGCGGAAAACGGCCGGTATCTGCTCCTGAATCCCGCCATGGCCCGTATCTTCGGATATGATTCGCCGGAAGAAATGATGCGGACCGTCACGAACACGGCCGGGCAGCTCTTTGTTGATCCGGCCGAAGGGAAGAGACTCCGGGAGACCGTCGAGAAGACGGACGGTCCGGTGAACCTGGAGGCAAAGGCCTGCCGGAAGAACGGTCAGATCATCTGGATCTCCATCAATATCCGCTGTGTGCGGGATGAAGGCGGGCGGATCCGGTATTGCGAAGGTGTCATTACGGACATCACGGAACGAAAAGAGATGGAAAAAGCACTGAAGGATTCGGAGGAGGAGTACCGCCTCCTCGTGGAAAACGCGCTGGACGCGGTATTCGTCGTCCAGGATGGAACACTGAAATTCGCGAACCGCGTGGCCGAAGACGTTCTGGGGTACACGCGGGAAGAAATCGCCGGGCGGCCTTTTGTCGAGTTTATCCATCCCGACGACCGCGATCTTGTCTACGGGCGGTACCTCAAGAGGCTGAATAAGGAGGATGTGCCCTCGCTGTACGAGTTCCGGGCCGTCAACCGGGAGGGCCGGGAAATCAGCGTCCAGATCAACTCCATCCCGGTGACGTGGAAGGACCGGCCGGGGGCGCTTTGCTTCATCCGGGACATCTCGGCCCGGAAGGAACTGGAGAAACGCCTGCTCCAGGCGCAGAAGATGGAGGCCATCGGAACGCTCGCCGGAGGGATCGCGCACGATTTCAACAATCTGCTCATGGGCATCCAGGGTTATGCCTCCCTGATCCTGCAGGAGCTCGAAGAAGAAAATCCGTTGCGGGAGCGTGTGCGGGGCATCGAGATGCAGGTGAAGAACGGTGCCGACCTGGCAAGGCAGCTCCTCGAATTCGCGCGGGGCGGGAAATTCCAGGTCATCCTGACGGATATAAACGACATCATTCAGAAAACTTCTTCCATGTTCAGGCGGACGAGACGGGAGGTCACGATTCACACGAATCTGAAGACGGGCCTCTGGTCGGCGAACGTGGATCGGAACCAGATCGAGCAGGTGCTCCTCAACCTGTACGTCAATGCCTCGCAGGCCATGCCGGGCGGGGGGAGCCTGTATCTGCACTCGGATAACATGGAGTTCGAGCGGGAGGAGGCCCAGACCCTGGGTCTGCCCGCGGGCAGGTATGTTCGGATCGGGGTCACCGATACGGGCATGGGGATGGACGACCGGACAAAGGCGAGGGTCTTCGAGCCTTTTTTCACCACGAAGGAGATGGGCAGGGGAACGGGGCTGGGTCTGGCCACCGTTTACGGTATTGTCACCGGCCATGGCGGAACGATCCAAGTCTACAGTGAGAAGGGACATGGCACCAGCTTTCATATTTATTTTCCCGCCTCCGAGGGCAGGGCGGCAAAGGAGAATGGGAGAGTCATGACCGAAGAGACGAAGAAGGGAAGAGAGACGGTGCTCATCGTGGACGATGAAGAGGTTGTCGCAACGGTTGCCAGCGAGATGCTGGAGCACTTGGGCTACCGGGTCATCGTGACGAGGAGTGGAAACGAGGCGCTGGAAGTTTTTGCCGGCCGCAAGGGCGAAATCGATCTGATCCTGCTGGACATGATCATGCCCAAAATGAGCGGCGGGGAGACGTTCGATCGGCTCAAGGAAATGGACCCGGCGGTCCGCGTCATTCTCTCCAGCGGATACAGCATCGACGGTGAGGCGAGGCAGATCCTGAGCCGGGGATGCAGGGGCTTCATCAACAAACCCTATACGCTGCAGATGCTCTCGGAAAAGATCCGCGAGGCGCTTGCCTGATGCGGTTCGAAGATTTTCACGCCGGGGATCGCTTCGAATCGCCGGGCCTGACGATGACGGAGAGCTCCATCATCGATTTTGCCCTGCATTTCGACTCCCAGGCCTTTCATCTCGATGCAGAGGCGGCGAAGGAGTCCATCTACGGCGGTCTCATCGCCAGCGGGATTCACACGATCGCCGTGACGTTCCGGCTGTTCCTCATGACGGGCGTGCTCAAGGACAACCTGGGTTCGCCCGGCTTCGACGAGCTGCGATGGCTGTTGCCCGTCCGTCCCGGCGACACGCTGCGGGCGATGGCGGAAGTGCTCGAGACGAAACCCCATCGCTCCCACCAGGACCGCGGCATCGTTCGCATGAGGATCGCCACGCTCAACCAGCGCGGCGAGACCGTCCAGACCATCATCTGCAACCTGATGATTCGCCGGAAGCCGGTCCAATCCACATGACAATCTTCACAGGATCGGATGTCGCAGCGACGTGCCGGGTGGATGCGTCGGAGCGCGGGAGCTGCCACGGGTGCTTCCGCCGCCGCGGAAGCTTTTTCTCAGGGGCTGTCTATGATTGGGACGCCGCGCAGATGGAAACGCTTCCCGATGCTTCCTTCGGAAAACCCCGGTCGCGCCCCGCGAATGCGGGTCTGCTCAAGGGAGAAACCCGAGTGTGTCTCCCTTCCGGTTACAGTAAATAACCTGTTGGAGGATATCTCTTGAAAGCACTGAAAATCGTTCTTGTTGTCGTCATCGCACTGGTCGTCGTACAACTTGCCCTGACGGGCATCAACATCTGGCAGAAGGGCGGACCCTACAAGGGGCAGACCATGGAGCAGATCCTCGGCGTCGATCCTGCAAAGGCCACGGAAAAGGACATCGAGAAGCTCGACAAGGCAGCCATCTTCCAGCTCTTCTATGCCGCCCCGGCACCGAAATTCGAGGACGTGAAGGGCGAATACAGTGCAAAAACACTCCCGGTAGGTATCCTGGCCGCGTCCGCCGATTTCTATACGCACAACTTCTTCGGCCCGGGACGGTGGGTAGGGAAGGCCTTTCTCCAGGCGGAGAAAGAGAAGGGGTGGGGATACAATCTTTTCTCTGGCAAGGGGAAAGACGGGAAGGAAGCGATCGCACGAACCAGGAAGATGAACACCTACGTCGGGAAGTCGAACATCGACGGGAAGGACTCGTTTCACCTCGACTACAGTCCCTACAACTCGGGGACGGTTCACTCCATGCACGACGAGCTGAGAAGGATCAACGACAACCTCATGCTGGGGATGGGGTACATGGGGCTCGGCGGCGGCTCGATAAACCCGGCGCCCTTTCTGGTCATCGGCCCGGCCGCTCCGTGGGTGGGCCCGGACAAGGACTGAAAAACAGGTCAGATTTATTTGGGCCATGCGAGAGAAAACGGGGGCGGATTTGAAATCCGCCCCCGTTTTCTCTCGTTATTATTTTGATGCACGGCAAAAATAATCGGACCTATTTTCCCTTCATCATCTCCCGGATCTCGTCCTTCAGCGCCAGCTTGCTGACCTTGCCGTTGGCCAGGAGCGGCAGGAGCGGACGGATGATGAACTTCTTCGGGACCTTGTAATTGGCCATCTTCCCCTTGCAGTATTCCCGGAGTTCCTCCTCCGTGACCTCCTGGCCCGGCATGGGCATGACGAAGGCCCAGCCGACCTCCTGGTAGATCTCGTCGGGCACGCCGATGACGGCGGAGAAGAGGACCTTCCCCTGGACCTCCAGGATCTCCTCGATCTCCCGGGGGTAGACGTTCTCCCCGCCGGTCTTGAACATCTCCGACTTGCGGCCGGTGATGTATATGTAGCCCCGGTCGTCCTTCCAGGCGAGGTCGGTGGTGTAGTACCAGCCGTCCTTGTCCAGCACCTCCGCCGTGGCCTTCGGGTTATTCAGGTATCCCTTGAACATGAAGGGTCCCCGGACGGCGATCTCGCCGACCTGGCCGTCTGGAAGCTCCCGGCGCTCGCCGTCGACGATCCTGAGCTCGAAGGGAGGCGCGATCTTCCCGGCGGTCTTCATGAGGGTCTCCATGTCGTCGCCCTTCTCCGTGTAGGTGACGAAGCCGCAGACCTCCGTGCTGCCGTAGCCGGTGATCAGCATGGCCCCCGTTTGCGCGCAGATCCCCGCGAGGACGTCCAGCATGACCTTCGGGGCCGCCGCGCCGGCCCAGGCGACGAGCTTCACGGCGCTGAAGTCGGTCTGGAAGAACTCGGGCTGCCGCATCTGGAGGAGGAACATGACCGGGAGCTGCCCGAACATGGTGATCTTCTCCTTCTCGATGGTCTTCAGGGAGCCCGCGGGATCGAAGGAGTCCATGAAGACGGTGCAGCCGCCCGCCAGGATGGCGGCGAAGCCGATCTCCACGTCCGCCGCCACGTGGTTGATGGGGAAGTGGAGAAGCGCCCTCATGTCCTCGCCGACGTAGAACTTCTGCACCTCCACCTTGATGTTCTCCACGATGCTCCGGTGGGTGTGGACGACGCCCTTGGGCTTGCCCGTCGAGCCGGAGGTGTACATGAGGAGGGCGTCGCCGGTGTCCTTCACCCCGGCGGCCCGCTCTGCCAGGGCGGCGTCCAGCTCCGGCCGGGGCAGGGACGTGAAGGCCGCGAAATCCTCGGTTCCCGGGACGGGCTCGCCGATGACGAGGACCTTCTTCAGGAAGGGGAACTCGCTCTTCAGGGCCTCGATGGTCGGGGCCAGGTCGTTGCCGAGGAACGTCCGGACAGCCATCAGGACGACGGGCTTCGCGTCGCCCACCTGGTAGCGCAACTCGTCGAGGGTGAACTTCGGGTTCAGGCCGAGCCACATGGCCCCGACCTTTCCCGCCGCCATGTAGGTCGTGAGAAACTCGTTCCGGGCCGCCGACAGGAGGGCCACCCGGTCCCCCGGCTGGACGCCCGCCGCGAGGAACGCCCGGGCGATGCCGTCCATGCGCGCCTTGAAATCACCCCAGGTGAGGCGCTCGTCACCGAAGACCAGGGCCTCGGCCTCCG
>CAZXMK010000150.1:299-7378 GCA_964641935.1 uncultured Syntrophaceae bacterium | reverse complement strand
CCATGGGAACCACGATCGCGATGAACGTCAGCGGCAGGGCGAAATCGAGGGACCACTCCGGGGGTACCCGGGCGCCGATGAAGATTCCGACGGCGGTGCTGATCTGCCATGAGGCCCAGAGCGTGAGGCCCGCGCCGCAGAGGAACCAGTGCCGGTTTGCCCCGTCTCCCGCCTCTTGGAAATGGGCGATGCTGACCGCGTAGGCCTCGTCTGTCAGAAGATAGGAGAGGAGCACCTTCCAGGACGGCGACAGGTGTTCAAGGTATGGAGCGACCGATGCACTGTACAGAAGGTGGCGCAGGTTCACGACGAAGACGGTCAGGACGAGGATCAGGGCGGGCGTGGAGGCGACGATCAGCGGCGCCGCGATGAACTGCGCGGACCCGGCGAAGACCACCGACGACATGGCCTGGGCGATCGTCGCGGGAACGCCCACCTGGACGGCGAGGGCGCCGTAGATCAGCCCGAAGGGCACGACGCCAAGGAGGAGCGGCAACTGGGCGCGGACGCCGGACAGAAATTCGAGGCGCGATGTGTTCATGGGAGGAAATCCGTGTGTCCGGGAGCATGGAAGAACATGGATACGCCGCCGTAGACCGTTCGAATCGCTCAGGATTATTGGGGATTTATGCCGTGCTGACGATACGGGAATCGGTCCGGTGTGTCAATGGAAGATTGACCGCGGTCCGGGGCGGGCAGACGACCGGACAAAAAAAGCCCCCCGGGACCGGGGGGCTTGTGAATGCGAGGCGAACCTCCGTTTTTACAGCTTGCGGACATTTTCCGCTGCCGGGCCCTTGGGGCCGGCAACAACATCGAAGCTCACCCGATCACCCTCGGCCAGGGACTTGAAGCCCTCTGCCTGGATGGCGGAATGATGCACAAAAACGTCTTTCCCCCCGTCTTGCTCGATGAATCCAAAACCCTTCGAATCATTGAACCACTTCACTCTTCCTTCTGACATCTTGAACGCTCCTTTGTGTTTGGTTCCTCGATGGAACCATTTGATTTGTTGCCGGTCCGATCGGCTGGTAGCCGTCTGTGCAAATAAAAACCGCACATTCCATCTCGGTGGTCTGTGCGGTCGATTTTTTCTGCAATTTGTGAGCTACAAACAGATACTGAACATCGACTGGGAGGCACCCTACCGGTTCGGGTGCAGGAATGCAAGCTTTATTATTGTATATTTTTAGGAATTTGGTTTTGGTGGCATCTTCAGTCGTGCTGCGTTATACAGCGAACATCGAGATTAGGGAAAGGAGTCTTAACCATGAAGAAAACCGTCCTCTTGGTGGCTGTTTTTGCTGCCCTTCTCGGCTTTACAGCGGTTTCTTCCGCCGCCGACATCAACGGGATCTGGAAAAACAACGGCCAGACGATGATCTTCCTCCAGGAGGGAGGCAACGTACAGGTCATGTGCTCCTACCAGGGCGGTTCCGGAACGGTGACCTGGTACGGCCAGGGGTCGATCCAGGGCAACCGGGTCGAATATTACCTGCATCATGCCAATTCCGACAAACCGGGCATGTTCAACCACTACCATGCCTTCACGGTCTCGGGTGACGGGAAGACGATGAACGGCACCTGGGGCACCGTCTTTCAGCCGGTCATGGGGCATTGGTCTTTGCGCCGTGTCGGACCGTGAGGAGTACAACCATGGATTACGTGACCCTGCTTCGGAACCGCCGTTCGATCCGCGATTATCTGGATAAAGAGGTCGATCTCCCGCTCCTCCGGGAAATCCTGGAAGAGACCTGCCTCGCGCCGACGGCCAGCAACAACCAGCCGGTGAAGTTCATCATCCTTCGTAAGAAGGAGATTCTGAAGCGACTCTCAGACGAGAGCCGGAAAAATTTTCTGGCCGATGTCGTCGACAATCCGGATTCCCCCATGAAACGCTACGAGGCGGTGCTCCGGGACGATTCGTTCAACTGCTTCTACAATGCCCCCTGCGTGGTCTATTTCACCGGTCCGAAGAGCGTCCGGTCCCTCGACGTGGACATTGGTCTGACGGCGGCCTACTTCATGTTCGGAGCCGCGGCGAGAGGACTGGGGACCTGCTGGATCGGAATGGGAGCGAACATCCGGGACAAGAGTCTCCTCGCCGAGATCGGAGTTCCCGAGGGCTGCCGGATCGTGGCCCCCATTGCCATCGGCTACCCGAGGGAGATTCCTGCGGTGACAGAGCGGCACGCGCCTGAGGTCGTGAAGATCGTTTAGGAAGAGGTCTCGGCCCGAATGCGGCGGCATCCGGGTCGCCATGGACCGGATGGAAAGGGGCGATCATGAAGAAACGGCTTCTCCCTCTTGTGCTCGTTGTTTTGCTCCTCGGAATGCTTGTCTCTTCCGTTTCCGGCGCGGATGAATTTCCCGCCCACCGGGGACAGATCAACGACTTCGCCAACCTCATTCCCCCGGACGTGGCACAGAGGATGGAGGCGAAGGCGAGGCAGGTGCTCAATACGACAGGAACGTCCGTCGTGGTCGTCACGATGCCGACCATCGGTGAAAACTACCTCTCCGATTACGTCAACCGCCTCTACCGCGCCTGGGGCATCGGGAAGAAGGGGGAGAACAAGGGTGTCCTCATCTTCTTCGCCGTGAAGGAAAAGAAGATCCGCATCGAAACCGGCTACGGCGTGGAAGGGATCCTCCCGGACGGGAAGGTCGGCGAGATCCTGCGCCGCGACGTGGCGCCCTTCCTGAAGAAGAAGGATTACGGGACCGGACTGGAGAATGCGCTCCTTTCCGTCTCCCGGGTGATCGAGGAGGACGCGAAGGCGTCCGGGGTTGTGAAGCCGCCTCCAAAGAAACCCCCCGTCAGCCCCCACTCGGTCTTTGTCGTGGCCACGCTTGTTTTTTTCGGCGTCATCGGCCTGATCGTCCTGCTGATCGTCCTGATCAAAAAGGGAGGGCGGCGCATGGTCCGCTCGGACGACCGCTACGAGCCGATGAGCACGAGCAGCGGCTTCAGCTCCAGCGACACCGGTGGCAGCGATTCGGGGAGCAGCGACAGCGGCGGGTTTGACGGTGGCGACAGCGGCGGTGGCGGCGCGGAATGCAGCACCGACGACTGAGGAATCGTCAGGCCGTCCCGGCCGGCATGAGAAAGATGGAGGACCCTGATGACCGTCCATGAAAAGGCCGCCATCACGCTGCTCGCGGTCGGCATCCTGCTGTTCCTGGTCTCGATTCCCCTTTACCTCGGCAAGGTAAAGCGGAACCCGATCTACGGCTTTCGGCTCGCCAAGGCCTTCGAGTCCGAGGAGAACTGGTACGCCGTCAACCGGTACGGGGCGGGGGCCATGATGCTCTGGTCGGCAGCCCTGGCCGCGATCGGCATAGCCTGCCTGTACGTTCGGCCCGAGAATGTCATGGCGGTCTCGAATGCCGGTTTTGCATCCGTCGTCATTCCGATCCTGCTGACCGTCCTGTATGCCCGAAAACGGTAGGATGATTCTTTTCATGGACACCGGAACCGGTTCACAGGATGACCATGGCCAATGATTCCACCGCCGCATCGGCGGCCGCATCGCAAGACATCATTCTTTCCGGCAACATCGTCGACGTCGTCCGCTCCGAGATCTATCCCGGCAGGGTCGTCATCCAGGGCGGCCGGATCGCCGGGATCGTCCGGGAGGGCGGGGCCAGCGACTGCTATCTTGTCCCGGGGTTCGTGGACGCCCACATCCACATCGAGAGTTCCATGCTGGTTCCCTCGGAGTTCGCCCGCCTGGCAGTCGTTCACGGGACCACCGCCACCGTCTCGGATCCCCATGAAATCGCAAACGTCCTGGGTGTGGCCGGCGTCCGGTTCATGATCGACAGCGGCCGCCGGGTCCCCTTCAAGTTTCACTTCGGGGCCTCCCCCTGTGTGCCCGCCACGGGATTCGAGACCGCCGGGGCCCGCCTCGATCTTGAGGAGGTCGAGACGCTCCTGGACATGCCCGAGGTCCTGTACCTGAGCGAGGCCATGAACTATCCCGGGGTCATCGCCCGGGATCCGGAGGTCATGGCCAAGCTTCAGGCGGCCAGGCGGCGGGGAAAACCCATCGACGGCCACTCGCCGGGACTGATGGGGGCGGACCTGGAAAGATATGCATCCGCCGGCATCACGACGGATCATGAAACGTACATGCTGGAGGAGGGGCGGCAGAAGGTCCGGCTGGGGATGAAGGTGCAGATCCGCTGGGGATCCGCGGCGAACAACTTCGACACCCTCCATCCGCTCCTGGCGGAAAGTCCATCCTCATGCATGTTCTGCAGCGACGACCGGCACCCCGACGACCTGGCGGAGGAACACATGGACGCCATGGTGCGGAAGGCCTTCCGCCTCGGGTATGACCGGATGACGGTCCTGAAGTGCGCCACCCTCCACCCGGTCCGCCATTACGGCCTCCGGTCGGGTCTCCTGCAGCCCGGCGACCCCGCCGACCTGGTCGTCCTGGACAGCCTGGGCGACGACTTCCGGGTGCTCGAGACCTATGTGGACGGACGACTGGTGGCATCCCGAGGAAAGAGTCTCATCGAGTCCCTGCCGGTCGAGGCCATGAACCATTTCCAGGCCGGGGAGAAGGCTCCGGCGGATTTCGCCGTCCCGGTCCGGGGGCCGTTCATCCATGTCATCGATACCCTGGACGGACAGGTGATCACCGGCCGGAGCCGCGAGCGGGTCCGTGCCGCCGGCGTGTATGCCGTTGCGGATCCTGAAAAGGACGTCCTGAAGGTAGCCGTCATCAACCGCTATCGGGATGTGCCGCCGGCCTTGGGGTTCGTCCGGAATTTCGGCTTGAAGAACGGAGCCGTGGCCTCCTCGGTGGCCCACGATTCCCACAATATCGTCGTCGTGGGGGCAACCGATGAGGCCATGGCCCGGGCGGCCAACCTGGTGATCCGGAGCCGGGGCGGGCTCTCCCTGGCCGACGGGGAAGGCGAGAACGTCCTTCCCCTCCCCGTGGCGGGGCTCATGACGACGGAGGACGGCTACCGCGTGGCCCGGAAGTACGCGGCCCTGACAGGGAGGGCGAGGAAGATGGGATCGCGGCTCCGGGCGCCCTTCATGGCCCAGTCTTTCCTGGCGCTCCTGGTGATTCCGGACCTGAAGCTCAGCGACCGGGGGCTCTTCGACGGCCGGGCCTTCCGGTTCCTGGACCTCTTCACGGGGGAAGGGTCCGATTGACCGGGGCGTACCTGGCCGATTCCACGAAACCCTTTGCGGGTAAGGCCCGGGACAGGTTCCTGACCGGTGCCCCGAAAATATTTTCTTGACAAGAGGAGCGGCCGTGTGTTTTTGTCGCAGCCTCTTGAGCGAAGAAGGAAAGGAAAAGGCAGAGCCGACATGGAGCCGAAACTGAATCTGACTTACTGGTTTGGTTTTTATTATTTCGGCCCACAGGTCTGCCTGGCGCTTGGGAGGAGGTAAGAAAAACCAAATCAAACCAAAACAAGCCATGGGCAGTCCGAAAGGCGCCGCCCATGGCTTTTTTGTTTGGGCCGTGGCGGAGCCGACGCACCACGGCCTTTTTTATTGCGGAGGCAGCGAACCATGATCATCCTGATGAAAAAAAACGCGACGGAAGGACAGATCGATCACGTCACAACCTGGGTCGAATCGGTCGGCTATCACACGCACCTGTCCAGGGGCGTGGAGAGAACGATCATCGGCGCCATCGGCGACGACCGGGGCAAGGCTCAGCTGAAAGCGGCCGAATACCTTCCCGGCGTCGAGAAGATCGTGCCGATCCTCAAGCCTTACAAGCTGGCCAGCCGGGAGTTCCGGGAGGAGAACACGCAGGTCCGGGTCGGCGAGGCCGTCGTGGGCGGTCCGAAATTCGTGGTCATGGCCGGTCCCTGCACCGTCGAGAGCGAGGAGCAGCTCCTGGAATCGGCATACATCGCCCGGAAAGGCGGGGCAGACATCCTCCGGGGCGGGGCCTTCAAACCGCGGACATCGCCCTACAGCTTCCAGGGCATGGAAAAGGAGGGGCTGAAACTCCTGAAGCTGGTCCGGGAACGGACGGGGCTTCCCGTCGTAACGGAGGTCATGAGCCCCACCGACGTGGACCTGGTGGAGGAGTACACCGACATCCTGCAGGTCGGGGCCCGGAACGTCCAGAACTTCGCGCTCCTGAAAAAAGTGGGCAAGGCGCGGAAGCCGGTCCTCCTGAAGCGGGGAATGATGACCACCATCGAGGAGCTGCTCATGTCGGCGGAGTACATCCTCGCGGAGGGAAACGAAGAGGTGATCCTCTGCGAGCGGGGGATCCGGACCTTCGAGACGGCCACGCGGAACACCCTCGACATCAGCGCGGTCCCCGTGCTCAAGGAGCTGACCCACCTGCCGGTGATCGTCGATCCGAGCCACGCCTCGGGCCACGCCAAATACGTGATTCCCCTCTGCCGGGCCGCCGTCGCCGTCGGGGCCGACGGGGTGATCGTGGAGATGCACCCGGAGCCCGAGAAGGCCGTCTGCGACGGGCCCCAGTCGCTCCGGCCGGAGTCGTTCTATGAGCTGATGGAGGAGATTCGGCGGCTCTCCTCCTTCATGAGCAACGGGAACGGGTCGGGGGTGCGGCAATGAACCGGATCCGCGTTCATCTCGAACACAAGACGTCGCATTCCTACGACGTACACATCGGACGGGACATCCTCGACCGGATGGGACTGATCCTGGCCAAAAACGCCGGCATCAGCCGGTATGTCATCGTCACCGACGAAACCGTGAACACCCTGCACGGCGAGCGGGTGGCGGCGGTTCTGCAGGGACTGGGGCTGAAGGTGGACCGGCTTACGATCCCGCCGGGAGAGACCTCGAAGGACATCCGGACGGTCCTGGAGACGGCGGAGCGGCTGACCGCCTTGGGCGCCGACCGCTCCTCCGCCCTGATCGCCCTGGGGGGCGGGGTCGTGGGGGATCTGGCGGGATTCCTGGCCTCCATCTACATGCGCGGGATTCCCTGTGTCCAGGTCCCGACGACGCTGATGGCCCAGGTGGACAGCAGCATCGGCGGAAAGACCGGCGTCGATACCGCGGCGGGGAAGAACCTCCTCGGGACGTTCTATCAGCCTCTGGTTGTGTT
>CAZXMK010000150.1:0-289 GCA_964641935.1 uncultured Syntrophaceae bacterium | reverse complement strand
CCTTGGGCGTGTTCATCGACACGGCGTTCCTGGACACGCTGCCCGAGCGGGGATACCGGGACGGGATGGCGGAAATCGTCAAGTACGGCGCCATCGAACAGCCGGAGCTTCTGGACCGGGTGGCGGAAGGACTGGGAAAAGCGGAAAACAGGGACTCTTCCCTGCTGGAGGAGGTCATCGCCGCCTCCTGCCGGATCAAGAAAGGCATCGTGGAGATCGACGAGAAGGAAAAGGGGCTCCGCCGCATCCTGAATTTCGGCCACACCGTCGGCCACGCCGTGGAGGCGGC
>CAZXMK010000149.1:0-7394 GCA_964641935.1 uncultured Syntrophaceae bacterium | reverse complement strand
CTTCGGCTTCCTGGGCATGGGTCCCGTGACGATCGCCGTCGACAGCTTCGGGCCTGTCTCCGACAACGCCCAGTCGATCTATGAGCTGTCCATGATCGAGTCCCGCCCCGATGCGAAGGACGTCGTGAAGAAGCACTTCGGCGTCACCCCCGACTTCGAGCAGTCCAAGCACTTCCTCGAGTCCGGTGACGGTGCGGGCAACACCTTCAAGGCCACGGCCAAGCCGGTGCTCATCGGTACGGCAGTCGTCGGCGCCACGACCATGGTCTTCGGCATCATCATCCTCCTCGAGAAGATGTTCGGGAACGTCATCGCGAAGCTCAGCCTCGTCCAGCCGGAGATCATCCTCGGCCTCCTCATGGGCGGCTGCGTGATCTACTGGTTCACCGGCTCCTCGATCCAGGCGGTCGTGACGGGCTCTTACCGGGCTGTCGTGTACATCAAGGAAAATATTGACCTCAACAAGGCCGAGGCTTCCATCGAGGACAGCAAGGAAGTCGTCCGGATCTGTACGGTCTATGCCCAGAAGGGGATGATCAACATCTTCATCGTGGTCTTCTTCATGGCCCTGGGCCTGGCCTTCTTCGATCCCTACTTCTTCATCGGCTACCTCATCGGGATCGCTTTCTTCGGCCTGTTTCAGGCTATCTTCATGGCCAATGCCGGCGGTTGCTGGGACAACGCCAAGAAGATCGTCGAAGTCGATCTCAAGATGAAGAACACTCCCCTCCACGAAGCGACCGTGGTCGGCGACACCGTCGGCGATCCCTACAAGGACACCTCGTCGGTATCCATGAACCCGATCATCAAGTTCACGACCCTGTTCGGCCTCCTGGCGACGGAAATCGCCGTCACGATGACCAGCAAGGGAATGAAGCTTGGTCTGGCCACCCTGTTCGTCGTCATCGCCCTGATTTTCGTGTACCGGTCCTTCTACGGCATGCGGATCTCGGCGGAGAAGCTCGGCGACTAATGTCCTGAGCGGTTCTTAACAAACCATAAAATCAGGCGCCCCGGATCAAACCGGGGCGCCTTTTTTTACCCGGGTGCCCCCTGCAGGCGGCTTCTTCAACAGAGATTATTGGTATGTCGTGCGGAAAGTCCGGGACCGGAGGGGTCGTTATTCCCCGGCTTCATGGAGAAAACGGAAAAAGGGGGCGGGCTGTGTCCCGTTTGTCTTCAGAACCGGCTCCGGGAGAAGGAGGGAGGCGGTCTTGATGGATTGGGGGAACGGTACCAGACTGATTCCTTCTGCAACATGACGGGCTGACCGGCCGGTTCAGGGCGGAGCGACCTCGCCCGGATGTAGAATGCGCTCGATTTCCAGGTTCAGCCTGTCGAAACTGTACGGTTTTTCAATGTATCCGGAGGCACCGCTTTCAATGCTCGCTGTCAGCGCCGCATCGGGAAGACAGCCGCTGGATATCACGATCTTCGTATCCGGGTTGAGATTCAGGAGTTCCTTCATGCATTTTGCCCCTCCCATTCCGGGCATGATCAGGTCGAGGACGACCAGGCCGATGCAGTCCTGCTGATCCCGGAATATTTCGAGAGCCCTTTCCCCGCTGTCGGCTGTAAGCACTTTATATCCGTAGTATTGGAGCATATCCTGGCCGATTTCCCGGAGGTTGTGATCGTCGTCGACGAACAGGATCGTTGTTGTGGATACCTCCGGTTCGATGGCGGCTCCTCGGTCCTCCTCCTCCAGCTTTTTCCCGTCCGCCGCCTCATCACAGTAGGGGAGGTAGATCTGGAACTCCGTTCCTTTCCCGGGCTCGCTGCTGCAAAGGATCGCACCCCCGTGATGCTTCACGATGCCGTACACGACGGATAGGCCGAGTCCCGTCCCCTTGCCGGCCTCCTTGGTGGTGAAGAACGGCTCGAAGATGTGCTCCTGTGTCGTCCGGTCCATACCCACACCGGTATCCTGGATGCTCATCCATGCATATTTCCCGGGCGCCAGGAATCTCATCTGCGCCTCGTAAGGATCATCCAGGCGGACCAGGTCCGTGCGGATGTTGATGGTTCCACCATCCGGCATGGCATCCCGGGCATTGACGATGAGGTTCATGATAACCTGGGATATCTGGACGGGATCCGCATGAACGGTGCAGGGGCTCCCGGAGGGCCTGAAATCGACGGCGATCATCTTCGGAATGGTCCGGTAAAGCAGCTCGCAAAGGGATTGAATCTCCTTGTTCAGGTCCATCTGTTCCGGCTTGCTTTCCACCCGGCGGCTGAAGAACAGGAGCTGCCGGATCAGGTCCGCCGCCCGTTCCGTAAGTTCATGTATGCTTTCAAGATGTTTCCAGTCTCCGGCGGTTCCGTGATCCCGCATGAGGATCTGGTTGTAACCGCTCAGGGCATGTATGATGTTGTTGAAGTCATGGGCGATTCCCCCGGTCAGCGTGCCGATGGCCTCCATCTTCGAGGCATGGTTCAGCTGCTCTTCCAGACGGCGCTGTTCCGTGATGTCCTTCAGCGATCCGACGATCCCCTTCACGTTGCCGTCGGAGTTGAAGTCAGGGGCGACGTTTGCGATGAAGAGGCGTGCTTTACCGGATCGATCCAGGATTGTACCTGTGGCGTCCCGCATGATGAACCGGTCGTCCCGGATTCTTTTGAACTGATCGATGTAGAGCCTGTGATCCTCATGGCCGACAAACTCCAGGAAATATCTCCCCAGCACCTCTTCCGGCCGATGGCCGAGGATCTTTTCCCATGCGGGATTGACATAGTTGAGCCGCCCATCCGACTCGAGGGTGAAGATGATGTCCGGCGAGTTCTCGCTCAGGTTGCGGAAACGCTCCTCGCTCTCCTTGAGGGACTGGTAAACGCGGCTGAGGCGGATGCTGAATGCAATGGATGGGGCGATTCCGAGCAGCAGGTTGAGGTCGCTCTGGGTCAGGTTTCGTTTCGTCCGCTTGTTGTCCACAGCGAGGATTCCCTCCACCTCTCCCTCGTAGGCGATGGGCACGCAGATAAAGGAGTGTACGCCCATTTCCCGTGCATATTCGAGGCTCTTGGGTGAGAGATCCTTGCGGATCGAGTCGATGTTATTGACGAACAGCGGTTTCTGCTCCCGATAGCAGATCACGAAAGGTCCCCGGGAGGAGGGGTTGGTGGAAAAGAACGACTGTCCCATGAAGAAAAAGCCCCGTTCCTCCGGACTGTATCCGTATCCGTCGGCGAAGACCAGCCTGCTCTTGTCTTCGTTGGTGAGCAGGATGAGGCCCCGGTCGAAATCGAGCAGTTTTTCCATGCTTTCCATAATCGTCCGCAGGAACTGGCTGGTCTGCAGTGTCTGGGAGTTCGCCGCGCCAATTTCCTGAATGAGGAGCAGGCTCTTGTAGGTCATGTTGATTCGGTCCAACAGGTCCCCGGCGGTTTCTCCCTGTTTCTGCAGGCGATTCTCGATCTCCCGATTTTCCAGGTGCTTGACGAGCAGGGACAACAGGGAGACGGCGGCGATATAGGCGACGGAAAGGAACGGCCAGTGTGAGGGGGTCGTTGCGGGAACCAGACCCAGGAGGGCGATGAAACCGATCAGGATGGACCAGTTGCGAACCTGCTTCCAGAAGGTGGCGGGAGGCCTTTTCCACGAGACTACGTAGCAGCAGGCGGGATCACCCCGATGAATGCAGGATACGTGTTCGATGGAGGCATATTCTCCCGTGAACAGCTTTCCGATTGCCTCCAGGGTACCCATCCGGTTGGAGCACTGGTAATGCTTTTCATGGATGCCCGGTTTCGGGCGGACGGTAACCTGGACCCGGTTTCTGTCCAATTCTTTTGTCGATACGGTGGATGATCGGGATGCCTGGCCGAAGATTCGGCTCAGCATGTGGTAGGAGCGGGAAGGGGTCATGAATCCCAGGGCCAGTTTCTGCACGTCCCCGGCCGCCGCAGAGAGGGCGGTGTATTGCCCGACTTTCCTCGGGAGCTCATGGTCCCCGACCGTGTCAAACAGAGCCTCCTGGAACCGGTCCACCTGCTCCTGGGTGAACCAGTGTCCGCGGTCTTCAATCTGTCCCGGTGTGATCCCGGCGGAATCGAGCAACTCTTCGACATCCACATCCGGATGATGCGCTTTCAGGTACTCGATGTAACCTTTTGTGATCCGGCTGTTGTACAGGGCTTCGTTGTTCATGGGTCCGCGAAAAAACCGCCTATCCTCTCATGCTGAGATGTTGCGCGAATTTATAGGAATTTTTATTGTTTATCAACCTGGTTTTTCGCACGGGATTTCCATGCATGACACGAATGCCGGATCACGTCCGGGGAGGGCGATCCGAGTGGGTCGAAAATTGAAATACATAACAAATACAAAATGATAAAAATTCTCTCTGTGCTAAAGAAAAGAAAGCAATCGTTCGATAGGAAAGACAGGAAACCTGGTTTGAAACATTACGCTGCTTTCCGATTTGTTTATGATGCCCGGAAAAGCGGCCGGAATATGGAACAAGAGGATTCTCCGCCAGCGGAAATACGGGGTCATGCTTCCGAAGACATACATTCAGAACAAGAAACGATACCTCGCCTACAACCAGTTCCGGAAAGGTCTCTTTGCCGAGCTCGCCCCGAAGGACAGCGAGGCCGTCCTGTACCTGCTACCATGGATGCTGAACGAAAACCATCCCCAGGTTCCCGGATATGTCCCTAATCTGGCCCGTCCCATCGGCGTCTACGGCCTGGACGGCGACCCGGAGATCCGGAAGCGGGAGGCGTCGTTCAGTTTCCTGTTTCACATCGACAAGGCCAGGCGGAAGGTGAAGTTCAAACCCGATTCGTGGGTGATCCAGGGCATCTACACGATCGGGAGCGTCGGCTCCGTCATGCAGACCGCCTGTTCCGACTGCGATATATGGCTGTGCGTGGACCGGGAGCGGTTCGGCAAGGAAGGAATGGCGCAGCTGCAGCAGAAGGTCAACCTGATCAAGGACTGGCTCGATGCAAACATCCGCATGCCCGTCTATTTCTTTCTCTGCGATGTGGAAGATGTTCGGAAAGGTCATTTCGGGGATGTTTCCGGCGAAAGCAGCGGGAGCACCCAGAAGAATATCCTGAAAGAGGAATTCTACCGGACGGCGGTCCTGATTGCCGGTAAGATCCCCCTCTGGTGGCTGGCCTTCGATCCGGAAGGGGACGTCGATTACCGGAAGCTGGCCGCCGATTATGAACGGGACGTTTACGGCGACTACGATGCCATCGATCTGGGGAACCTGGAACGGGTCGAGCGGGACGAATATTTCGGCGCCGCCCTCTGGCAGTTCAACAAAGCCCTCACCCATCCCCTGAAGTCCATCACCAAGATGCTGCTTCTCCAGATGTTTCTGGCCTTTCCCCCGGGCCATCTCCTCTGTCACCGCTTCCGGGCGGAGGTCATGAATCCGGTGAAGGACCGTTCTTTCGTCGATCCGGGCACCTTCACGATCCGGTCCATCTTTGATTTCAACCGGGACCGGGACCGGGACGACTTCCATTTCATCCAGAAGTGCGTCTACCTGCGCTGCGACGTGAAGATGCATTCCCGGAAGGCGGGGATGCGGGAGGATCTTCTCCGGAATGCCTTCCAGAAGGATCCCCTATCCCGGGAGGAGATCCACAGCCTCAACCGGTTCAAGATGTGGCATTTCCAGGACCAGGTCCGCATCGGCAACCGCGCGCTGGCTCTGCTCCTGAAGATCTACAAGGACATCACCCGGGTGCACTTGAGCGTCGAGCCGAGCCTCGTCAGTCCCGGGGATCTGAGGATCCTCGGCCGGAAGCTTTCCTCCTGCCTGGAGAAGAAGTCCAACAAGGTTCCCGTGATCCACAAACCGACGGATTCCCTGAACCAGCCGACCCTGGTGTTCCGCTTCAACGGGAAGAAGTGGCAGGTCTTTCCGGCCGACGAGCCGGAGACCGTGATCGTCGAGGACGTCCGCATTGTATTTTGCATCGCCTACCTTGTCTGGAACGATCTCTTCCGGCCCGGGGAGCTCCGCATGTTGCCGAATCCCACCTCCATCACCCTCCAGGAAATCCTGAACCTGGGAAACAGGATCCGCGCCCTGTTCGGGATCTACGACATCTCCGCCGTCGATTTCCACAATTTCGGCGTTCAGGAGCAACTGGAAACGATGCTGGTGATCGCCAATTTCGAAGACGCCCCGGGATCCAGGATCGGAGATTCCTACAGCGTTCTCTACGGGAACAACTGGGGCGAGCTGTTCCTGGAGCGGGTAGGTTCCGCAGAGGCGTTTCGCGGGTCCTTCAACGGGCGGAGCCGGAAACAGCGCTCCCTGAACGTGCATTACCACGTTCAGCGAACCAGCCTTCAATACGAAAAGATCGTCGAGCGGGCGAAGCGAATGATCATGGAGACGCTCGAGGAGGGATAGAAAAGACAATGTGGTCGGGTACTGGATGCGGCATGCCTCAGAGCAGAGCCAGCCGGTCGGCCACGGCCATACCCGCCCGGGTGGGGCGAAGGAATCCCCGGGACATCTCCACGAGGCCTTCCTCGGCCCATTTCTGAATCAGAGAACGATACTTCCTTTTCATATCCGTTCCGTATCTCCGCCGATAGCCTTCCAGGTGGAGCCCCCGGGCGGTCCTCAGGGCCAGGAACCGGGCTTCCAGGGCTGCCTGTTCGCGGGAGAGGATCTCCGAGGCGTCGACGGGCGGACGCCCCGCTTCGACGGACGCCAGGTAATCCGCCAGGGAGCGGACATTCCACCAGCGCCGGTTTTTCCTGAACGAGTGCGCCGACGGGCCGAGGCCGAGATAGGGAGCATGGCGCCAGTACTTCGTGTTGTGACGGCTGGCGGACAAGGGCCCCCGGGAGAAATTCGAAACTTCGTAATGGAGAAATCCGGATCCCGCCAGGAATCGGGATGTGGCGAGGAAGAAGTCGGCCGCAAGGGATTCTCCCGCCGGCTCCAACCGGGACTTCCCGAAGCGCCGGGCCAGGGGAGTCTCGGGCTCGACGGTCAACTCGTAACAGGACAGGTGAACCACCGGAAGCGCTGCCGCTACCGCCAGTGTCTCCAGCCAGCCCTCCATTGTCTGACCGGGGATGCCGTACATCAGGTCGATCCCCAGGTTTCCGAAACCGGCCTGCTCCGCGTCGAGGACGGCCCGCAGGGCCTGCGCCGCCGTGTGGCGCCTCTCCAGAAAAGACAGGACCCCGTCGTCCAGGGACTGCACGCCGATGTTCAGACGATTCACACCGGCGGCCCGGAGGGTTCGCAGGTCCGAAACGGTCCAGTCGGCGGGATTCATCTCCGCGGTGATCTCGGTGTCCGGGGCGATGCGGAAGGAATTCCGGATCTCTTCGAGAGTCCGTCCAATCTGTTCCGGCGTGAGCAGGGAGGGTGTCCCGCCCCCGAAATAGACCGTGTCGAAGGACC
>CAZXMK010000148.1:0-7444 GCA_964641935.1 uncultured Syntrophaceae bacterium | reverse complement strand
CCGTCTCCTGCTGACCCCTGGAAATGAGCGGACCCATGGTCGTCTCGAAATCCATGGGATCCCCGATCCGGACGGTTCTGGTTGCGGCGATGGCGCTCTCCAGGTACTCGTCATAAATATCTTCGTGAACGAAAATACGGGTTCCGGACACGCAGACCTGACCCGTATGATAAAACACGCCGCTGAGCGAACCCTCCACGGCGACTTCCAGGTCGGCGTCGGGCATGATGATCTGCGCGCTTTTCCCGCCCAACTCCAGGGTGACCTTCTTGAGGGTGGAGGAGGCCATTTTCATGACCTGCCGCCCGACCTCCGTCGAGCCCGTCAGGGCGACCTTGTCCACGAAAGGGTGCGTGCACAATTCCTCTCCCAGGGAGGACCCGGGGCCGGTCAAGATGTTGACGACGCCGGGCGGGAAGCCGCATTCGTCGATCAGCTTTGCCAGCTCGAGGGCCGCCAGGGGCGTCTCGGATGCCGGCTTCAGGATGACCGTGCATCCCATGACGAGGGCGGGACCGAGTTTCCACCCGGCCATCATGAAGGGATGATTCCACGGGATGATGCCTCCGCACACGCCGATGGGCTCGCGGTTGACGAAGCTCCAGGAGACGTCGGGGAAATCGTGCCAGGGAAGGGGCTCGTAGGAAGACAGGCACTCCGCCGTCCGGGCGGCCTTCTCCATCCAGTAGGCCGTGAAGGGCACCTCGCCCCCCGTCGACAGGCTGATCGTGAAGCCCGCATCCTGGGTCTCGATGGTGCCCAGTTTCCGGGTCATGTCCATGTCGTTGATCTTCTCCACCAGTTTATAGATCAACTGGGCCCGCTCTCCGACGGGCATGCCGCTCCATATGCCTGAATCGAAGGCCCTGCGGGCCGCCTCGATGGCGCGTTTCATGTCGCCGCGGGTGCCCACGGGCGCCAGGGCGACGGGCTCCTCCGTTGCCGGATTCATACTGGCCCTCGTCTCCCCCGACTCCGCGTCCACGAACTGCCCGTCAATGTACATCCGATACTGTTCCATGCGAATCCATGCCTCCTCGTCATGCAAAATGTAGTTATGTCATAAATGACATATCCATCTTTTCCCTCCCGGGCAAGCGAAAAGTCGTGAAGAATATCAAAGTACTCGCATTGCAGGGAGATTTGGCGGGGTTTCCCGGGGCATCCAGGATGGCAAAGGAGTGCCGTGAACAGTGAAGAAGGAAGGGAAACCCGCGTCCTGTTCCATTTTTGTAATCCCCTGACGGCCGCCCGCTTCCGGGAAGGAGGGTGCCGGGGATCCTTCCGTATTTGCTGAAACTTGGCCAAGTGTGTGATAAACACAAGGGAAAGACGAATCCGGCACACAGTCCAGCCAGGAGAACACCATGAGCGACGATCAGGGGAAATCGAAGGAAGAGCTCGTTCATGAGCTGACGGCGCTGCGCAGGCAGATTCTTGGCCTCGAGAAGCTCGAGACCGAGCACAGGAGGGCGGATCAGGCGCTTCGGGAGACCAACGAAACGCTCCAATCGATCATCGCCGCCTCACCGCTCGCCATCGTGGCCCTGGATCTCGAAGGACGGGTCATGAAATGGAGTCCCGCCGCCGAGCGCATCTTCGGTTGGAGCGAACAGGAGGTGAAGGGGCGGTTCAATCCGATTGTTCCCCAAGGTAAAGAGAAAGAATTCTGGGATGATTTCCGGCGGGTGACGGGGGGAGACGGGCATTCCAGTGAAGTGCGACGCCGGAACAGGGATGGTTCCCTGATGGATGTCCGCATCTTCACGGAACCCCTGCGGGATGCCGAAGGAAACATCATCGGGGCCGTCGGCATCATGGATGACATCACCGAACACAAGCGGGCGGAGAGGCAATTGCTTGAAAGCATCGAGAAATATCGCCTGCTGGCGGACAATTCCATCGATGCCATCTGGAGGATGGGCCTGGATGGCCGATGCACCTACATCAGTCCTTCCGTGAAGGAAATGACCGGCTTCACCCCGGAAGAAGTCAAGGCCATTCCCCTCGACCGCTACCTTTACGAGGAAGACGCCTCCTGGGTGCTGGAAACCATTCATTGCGAACGGCAAAAGCCGCGGGGCGAGAGAAAAGAGCGTTTTCTCGTCGAAATCCGCCAGTATAAGAAAGACGGCTCCCTCCTCGACGTCGAGGTCTCCGCGGGTTGGCTGTACAACGAACAGGGAGAGATTGTAGGGCTTCAGGGCAACACACGAGACATCACTGCACGGAAGAAACTGGAGGAGGATCGTCGGACGCTTGAACAGCAGCTGTCCCAGGCCCAGAAGCTGGAGGCGATCGGCACGCTGGCCGGCGGCATCGCCCATGACTTCAACAACCTCCTCATGGGAATCCAGGGATATGCGTCCCTGACCCTGCTGGACCTGGAGCCGTCTCACTCCCATTACGAACGGATGAAGCGCATCGAGGAGCAGGTGAAAAGCGGCGTGGACCTGACCCGCCAGCTCCTCGGTCTTGCCCGCGGGGGCCGGTACGAGGCGAAGCCCTCCGACATGAACGACATTCTTGCCAAGACTTCCTCGATGTTCGGAAGAACGAAAAAAGAGATCTCCATCCACCACAAATTTGCGGAACGCCTCTGGGCCGTCGAAGTGGACCGAAGCCAGATGGAACAGGTGTTCATGAACCTCTTCGTGAACGCCTGGCAGGCGATGCCCGGCGGGGGAGAGATCTGCATCGAGACGGAGAACCGGGTGCTGATGGAGGATCAGACAATCCCCCATTCCCTCGACCCCGGCGGATTCGTGAGAATTGTCGTCTCCGACACCGGCATGGGAATGGACGAGAAGACGAAGGAGCGGATCTTCGACCCCTTTTTCACGACGAAGGCGATGGGCAGGGGGACCGGGCTGGGACTGGCGACGGTCTACGGCATCGTCAAGGGACACGGCGGATTCATCGAGGTCGACAGCATCCTTGGCCAGGGAACGACCTTTTCCATTTGTCTCCCGGCATCGGGCCGTTCGGTGGTGCAAGAGAACAGAGTGGAGGAGACGGTAACAAGGGGCCGGGAAACGATCCTGCTGGTCGACGACGAGAGCATGGTCGTCGACGTCACGAGGGAAATGCTGCTTTCCCTTGGATACCGGGTCCATGCCGCGGGCAGCGGCCAGGAGGCGGTTGCCGTATACATGGAGAAGGGGAGGGAAATCGACCTGGTGATCCTGGACATGATCATGCCGGGGATGTCCGGTGGAGAGACGTTCGATCGTCTCCGTAAGATCGATCCTGGAATCAGGACACTCCTTTCCAGCGGGTACAGCATCGACGGCCAGGCCCAGGACATCCTTGATCGCGGGTGCAGCGGATTCCTCCAGAAACCCTTCCATCTCGAACAGCTTTCCGCCAAAGTTCGGGAGATCCTGGGCTGAAGGGGCATTGCAAAGGAAAGGGAGGAACGTGATGAAATGCGAAACGTCCCCGGGACGCCGGCGGGGTTTTGGCCTGCTCTCGATTGTCCTCGCCCTGGGTATCTTGTGCATCCTGGCGGTGATGATGATTCCCCGCTATCTGGGCGATCAGGGGGGGAAAGACACGGCCGCGGCTCCGGTGAAGAGTCCCGCCGGCCCCGTCGCGGTGACGGGGGCTGCAGCGGGAAGAACCGTTGCGCCGGGCGACGCCGCCAACATGGCGGGCATGGCCGCGCTTGCCGCCGCCGCGTCGAATGTCCAGGCGGCCTATACGAAGCTGGTGGTCGGAAATCCGTCGGGCAGGGCCGTCACAAGCGAAGAGGTTGCCGCCCTGCTCAACTCCGGTTACACGGCGGTCGGCGACTACATCGTGTCGTACACACCGTCGGGGCGCGATAAAATCATCGCCAGGCTCCAGCCCGGTTCCAGGGGCAGATACGGCACGCCGGATTCCAGGGAGATCTTGCTTGCCCGGTAACGCGGCGCTTATGGGGCGGGCGGAACGGGACTCCTCCGCGCGGCATCCGCAGGGCATGGTCCCGGCGCCCCGGCCGGGCCGTTCGGGATGCTTCCCGGCCGCGGGCATTGCTGAAGGCGGCGGAGAGGGAGAATGCCGGGATTGCCTCCCGGTCCCGTTTTCCATCGTGGATTTCCCGGAGGAATGATGGTAGAAAACGGGCCGTGTGAACGACGTAGACCCGTCGGAAACCGATCCGATCCAGGCAGGACGCGACATGGGCTGATCCAGGAAGACCCCGTTTCTCAGGTGAGTGCGGGGTCTCTTACGTCCGGCCCCGGGTTCGATCGGCGCCGTTCGGGTTGCCTCTTTTTCCCCACCGGGCCTCTCTCAGGACCCGGTCCAGATACGATGTCCGCTTTTCCGCGGACACGGCAGACATACGAGGAGGATAGAGACCATGAGTACCCTGAAAAAACTTCCTGTCATTGCCTGCGGGATTCTGCTGCTTTGCGCCTTCTTCATCACGGCCGTCCTGGCCGGCGGGCCGCCGCTGAAGGCCAATGTCTGTGACACCTGCCACAAGGACTACGCCAAGATCATGCCGAAGACCCATCCGGATGTCGGCAAGGGGCAGGCCTGCCTGACCTGTCACGCGCCGGATCCGGCCAAGAGTGAGCCGACCAAGTTCTCGGCCGACACCCACAAGACGCACCAGAACGGAAAGGCGAAGCTTGAGTGCGCGGCCTGTCATGCCCTGTAAGACAGACCCGTTTTCTTTATGAGCCGGTCCTGTTTTCCGACGGCTCAGGAACACCAACCGATAATAACGCCGGGGCAGGAGCGCGGCCGTTTCCGTGTCCTGCGCAATGCCCCGGCGATTTCCACGATTTCATCATGAAACGGGCGGCCGCGATCCTTCTTCTGCTCGCCCTGCTTCCCGGCGGAGCGGTCTGTGCCCAGCCCCCTCTCGTGCGGGAGTCCGACACGCCCATTGCCTTGCACTATGCAAGGATCATGAACGATTACATAGCGTTTATCGAGCCGAGGCTGGCCGGGAAAGAGGACCCTGTCGCGCTTTCCCGGGCGTATTTCGGGCGCCTGGGATACCGGCTGATCGCGGTGTCGATCCGGACAACCCGGGAGCCGCGGGTGTCCAGGTCCTGGAAGATCCCGGGATCGAAGATGGCCGTGCTGCCGCGGACGACCTGCCATGTCTCCGCGTCGGGAGCGACCGTCGAGCTTTACGACCAGGGCGACGACTACATCCGGATTCAGAATTTCACGGACGGGGAACCCGGTAAACCGGGGGTGTACGTATCGATTGGAATCACACATCGCTGGAAATGACGGGAGACGATCATGCATGTCGCGGTCCTGAACGGGAGTCCCAAGGGTGACGTCAGCGTCACCATGCAGTACGTGCATTTTATCGCCGGAAAATTCCCCGGGCACGATTTCAAGATCCACAACGTGGCCCGGCAGATCCGGGGCCTTGAAAAAAAGGACGGCTCGTTCCGGGAGGTTCTGGACGACATGGGGAGGGCCGACCTCGTCCTGTGGGCCTTTCCGGTGTATGTCTGCCTGGTGCCGTCGCAGTACAAGCGGTTCATCGAGCTGCTCTTCGAGCGGGGAGCGGCGGAGAAACTGGCCGGCAGGTACAGCGCCGCCCTGACCACGTCGGTCCACTATTTCGACCACACGGCCCACAGCTACATCGACGCCGTCAGCCAGGACCTGGGGATGCTGCACATCGGAGGCTATTCCGCCGACATGTACGAGCTCCTGAAACCGGAGAATCGAAGGAGGCTGACCCGGTTCGCCGATCACCTGTTCCACACGGCACAGAAGCGGGAGCCCGTGGACCGGACGCATGATCCCCTTCCCCCCTGCGGCTTTGTCTACGAGCCGGGCCCCGTGCGGGAGACGGTCCCGACGGAAGGGAAGAAGATCCTGGTTCTGACGGACGCCGCTCCCGGCCGGGACAACCTGGTAAAGATGATCGAGCGCTTCCGGCAATCCTTCAGCGGTCCCGTGGACGTCGTCAATCTTCACGATCTGGACATCAAGGGGGGGTGTCTCGGCTGCTGCGAGTGCGGCTACGACAACACCTGCGTCTACACCGGGAAGGACGGCTTCGGCGACTTCTACCGGAGCCGCGTGATGAATGCGGACATTCTCATCCATGCCGGGGAGATCCGGGACCGCTACCTGTCCTCGACGTGGAAATGCTACTTCGATCGCGTCTTCTTTCACACGCACATCCCCACCCTGGCGGGCAGGCAGACGGGCTTCATCCTCTCCGGCCCCCTTCGCCGTCTTCCCCATCTTCGACAGATTTTTGAAGGCTACATGGAGTTCCAGCAGGCCAACTGGGCCGGCGTGGTGACCGATGAGAGCGGCGACGCGACCCGGATCGACGAGGGGTTGCAGGCGCTCGCGGAGAGGTCCGTCCGGTTTGCCCGGGAAGGGTATGTCCGGCCGCCGGGTTTCCTCGGCGTCGCCGGCATGAAGATGTTCCGCGACGAAGTCTGGGGGCGCCTGCGGTTCGTCTTCCGGGCGGACCACCGGTTCTATCGGGACCACGGACTCTACGACTTTCCCCAGAAGGACTGGAAGATGCGGGGCATCAACCTGGGGATGGGCGTCCTGACGGGAATCCCGGCGTTCCGGAAGGAATTCAAAAAGCGCATCAAGGATGAAATGATCAAGCCGCTCAAGGCGGTGCTCCTCCGCGAACGGGAGGGATCGGGGGCATGACGCGAAGACACGGGCGCGGCGGGGGCATGGCTTCCGGGGAGCAGCGGAGAAAAACGGGACGGGTGGTCCGTTTGCGGTGGATATGCCTGTTCCTGCTCGTGGCATTGGTCCTGCTGAACGGCTGCGCCCTCTTTGACCTGAGGAAGGACAACACCTTCTCCAGGGATTCCTGCCTGATCACGGGAACGGTCTACAGCGGGGAATCGATCAAAAGCCCCATTGTCGTTGTCGCCTACGAAAAGGCTGATGGTGCGTTCAAGGTCGCCCACCAGACGGTTCTCCATGAGCCGGGCCCCTGGCAGCTCCTGGTGCCGAGAGGAAAGTACTGGATCTTTGCCTTCGAGGACGCGAATCGCAACCGGATCCTCGATCCGGGAGAACCGGCGGGAATCGCCCTGGGGGACAGCGCCGACTTTTCGATCCGCGCGCCGGCGGGGGGATCGGTTCGGGACATGGCGGTTGTGCTCTCCCGGGATCCGGACGTCCGCCGGAGGGTGCCCTTCGACATCCTGGCCGGGGACGCAGCGGGCAACTTTCGCTGGCACAGCACGCAGGCGGGGGCGATCATGGACATCCGTGATCCGATCTTCTCCGGCGAGCAGGGCGTCAGAGGGTTCTGGTCTCCCCTCGAATTCTTCCGGGAGTACGGTGCCAATATCTATTTTCTGGAACCCTACGATCCGGGGAAGATTCCCATTCTCCTGGTCCACGGCGCGGCGGGCTCACCCCAGGACTGGCGTTACTTCATCGATAACCTCGACCGATCCCGGTACCAGATCTGGATCTACTACTATCC
>CAZXMK010000147.1:0-7463 GCA_964641935.1 uncultured Syntrophaceae bacterium | reverse complement strand
AGCGCCCGCAAAGTCATCTGTCTGAGCGCCCCTGGGCGCGAGTTATGACTTTGCAGCGGAGCGAGACGATGCAGGGTCGAAAAAACGCTTCTGAGCGCGAGGGAAGCCACACTCCCACATACCAGCATCCCATCCGCGCCGTATTTGACATAAAAAAAGAAAAAAGGAAGGGGAGCGGATTTGAAATCCGCTCCCCTTTCCTTTGCCGCATCCGTTGGTCTCGTTCCAGTCCGTGATCGCGGGGACAGGTTCTCAGGCCTTTCCCCTTCTTGCCTTCTTCTTCGGCGGCTTTTCGGGCGCCAGGGCCTTCTTCAGGGATTCCAGCCCCTGCCGGATCTCCGTCGTTCCCCGGTAGGTGCGAACATCCGACGGCGAATACTGCACCATCATGGTCGGTGTGGAATTGATCTTATGCCGCTGGATGATCTCATCCAGGGCCTTGAAGGCCGGTTTCACGTCATGGGGCGACAGCCGGACGTGGCGGGCCTGGAGCGCCCCCGTGAGGTCGGCGTCGGATCCCGGGGCGCTCCCTTTCGCGAGGTCGAACAACTGGTGGCGCGCCTGCAGGGCCTCCCGATAGTCCTTCGCGGCCCGGACGGCATAGAGAAAAAACTTTGCGTAAAGCACAGTCTGCCTGTGAATCGGCATGTCCACAAACATCACCGTCGCCTGCTCATTCTTCAGAACCGCATTCAGGACCGGCTCAAGGTCGCTTTCCACGGACTGGCAGGGTTGACAGAAATAGTCGGTGAAGACGGTGATGGCGATCTTTCCCTTCCCGAATGAGGGCACGGGAGAATTCTCCGCTCCGTAGGCAGGTGTTGCCGAGCCTGAAAACGCCGTGATCATGACCAGATATCCCGCCAGCGCAATGCCGATCAGCGGGAGGCGCAGATTTTTCAGGAATGGCACTTCCGTTTCTCCGGGCAGGTACAGAAGGCTGCGCAGCATACCCTTATCCCCCTTTACTTTGAACTCATAGTTAACGGCGTATGCCGCCAGCAGAATTCCGGCAAATGTGAGGCAGAACGGACAAAAGACATTTTCCCGGACCTGGAAGGCAACGAGGTGAATCTCACCCCCCAGGGCACCGGCCAGCAGGATTCGGATCAGCCAGGACTGGCGAACCAGGACCAGGACGATCAGGACCGCCATGAATCCGATTCCCACATACTTGAGATCGATCCCGAATAAATCGCCCTTGAGATAGCTGCAGTCGGTCTCGCAAAGATTGTAGTAAACCATGACGGCGATGCCCACCGCGGCCAGGAGAACCGTCAGGAGGCTCCGCCAGATCGGGTTTCCGCGAGGCTGCACGGAAACATTTTCTGCGGGCATTGCGATCCCTCGTTCGCAAAGATTGTCCATCAGAGGCAATGTTGCCGGAACGGTTTCCGACGGGCGAGGTTTTTCGCACGTTTTGATGCTTTTGTAAAGGCCCTGACTGCCCCCTTATATCCTGGGGTTCAGGGCTCATGGCCGGAAAATTCATCCCACTCCGATGCTCCGGCTGGCCCTTGACAATCCGTGATCTCGCATGGTAGGGAAGTCGCGAAAAAAGCGCCGGACATTGCCGTTATGCCTTTTCGGGACTCCCGCCGCCCCATCGTCGCCATCCCTGCATTGCTCGGCTTCCTGCTAGCCGTCACCGCCGTGGCGTATCATCATCACGACGCCTCCTTCCGGCTCCCCACCTGTTCCATCTGCAACGTCAAGACATCCCTGTCAGGCGGATCGATCAAGCACGGCATCGATACCGCCAACCCCGGCGCCGTTGCCGCCGAGGCCGCTGCCGGGATCGCCCTTCCCTTCATCGGGCGCGTCTCCGACATCCAGTCCGTCTCCCTCGAGTTTCTGACGCCTCACCCCCATTCCAACAGGGCTCCCCCCGCATACTCCTGAGCATCGAAATCCAGAGACATCTTCCCGTCGGCGGCGAGACGCGATGAAGCTCCCGCCGTACAGGTTTTTTCTTTACAGCTTCAGAAAAACATACAAAGGAGAAACGACGTGAACTGTCCCGTATGCAACATTACGCTGCAGATGGCCGAAAGGCAGGGAGTGGAAATCGACTTTTGCCCCCAGTGCCGCGGAGTCTGGCTGGACCGGGGGGAGCTCGACAAGATCATCGATCGTTCCACCCGCGAAACGTATGCACAACCGGAACCGGTGGCTTGCGGGGAACGGCATGAGAAACATTACGACAAGCACCATGATAAGCACCATGGCCGGCACGAAGACCACCACGATTCCTACGGGCATCACCGGAAGCGGAGTTTCCTCCATGACCTGTTCGACTGACCGCGCCACATGAGGACCGACGATGAACCCACAGCGAAGCAAGGAGCGCGTGGCGCTCCTGTCCGTCGCGTCCAATTCCGTCCTGGTGGTCATGAAGCTCGTCATCGGACTCATGATCGGCTCCGTGTCGATCATCTCCGAGGCGATCCACTCGGGCGTGGACTGGCTGGCGGCCGTAATTGCCCTGTTTTCCGTAAAGACCTCCAGCCTGCCGGCGGATGCAAGACACCCCTTCGGCCACGGCAAGATCGAAAACATATCGGGCACCATTGAAGCGCTCCTGATCTTTGTCGCCGCGGGCTGGATCATTTTCGAGGCGGTCAAGAAGATCCTGCACCCGGATCCCATTGAAGACATCGGGTGGGGCGTAGGCGTCATGCTGGTATCTGCGGCGGCCAATCTCGTCGTCTCAGAGATGCTGTTCAAGGTGGGGCGGCAGACCGATTCCGTGGCCCTTCAGGCCGATGCCTGGCACCTTCGGACGGATGTCTTCACCTCGGCGGGTGTTATGGTCAGTCTGGCCCTGATCTGGGCCGGCTCCCGCGTTTTCCCGGATCTGGACCTGCACTGGATGGACCCGGCGGCGGCCATCGGCGTAGCCCTTCTCATCATCAAGGCCGCCTACGACCTGACCATCCAGTCGGCGCGGGACCTTCTGGACGTCAACCTGCCGAAGGACGAGGTGGAGTGGATCCGAAGCCGGATCCTGGAGCGGAAACCACTCATCCACGGTTTCCACCGGCTCCGGACCCGCAAGTCGGGACACTTCCGCTTCGTCGAGTTCCACCTCCAGGTGGACCCGCAGATGACCGTGCTGGATTCCCACAACATCACGGAAGAACTGTCCGGCCTCATCGAGAGGCAGTACCCCCATACGAGTGTCACGATTCATATGGAGCCCTGCGAGGGGAACTGCATCGACCACTGCCTGGAAGGTTGCCTCCTGTCTCCGGAAAAGCGCCGCGAAGTCCAGCTCAAGAGGAGGACGGAAGGTCGCTGATTCCGCAGCAGGCGGGCGCGGCTGCGAGTCGAACCGCATCTGCCCGGCAGCATGCAAAGCGCATGTTCTCCCGGCAAGCCGGATCGTCCCGATTCGTGGCGTTCCCCCCGCGATCTTCCCATGGCACGCCGGCTGCAGGCCGTGGTAATGTGCCCGAAGCGAGACCGGGAGAACGCCAAGGGAAAGGAGGAGATGGACCCATGTACGGAGGCTGGTGGATCATGCCGCTTTTCTGGATTCTCATCCTGGCCCTCCTGTTCTTCATCCTCCGGCGCTTCATCACCCGATCCTGCAGCCGGCCGGGACCGGCGATCGATCTCGGGGCCGAGACCCTGCGGCAGATCCGGGAGGAGTTACGTGCGCTCCGGAAGGAGGTTGAGGAGCTGAAGAAGCGCCTGCCGCCGGCCGGGGAATGATTCTTCCGTACCGGGAGGGGAACATGGAGGCGTCTTACCTGGATCTTCACCGGCGGGGCGAACTGAAGCGGCGCATGGAGACGGCCGTCCGGGCGCTCACGGAGTGCCGCCTATGCCCACGGTCCTGCGGCAGGAACCGGCTGGCAGACGAGCGGGGCTGGTGCCGGACCGGCCGGAAGGCACGGGTCGCCAGCTTCCATGCTCACTTCGGGGAGGAGTCGCCGCTGGTGGGAACCGGGGGCTCCGGGACGATCTTCATCAGCTCCTGCAACCTCCTGTGCACGTTCTGCCAGAACGACGACATCAGCCACGGCCGCGCGGGAGACGACGTGGAGCCGATCCACCTGGCGGCGATGATGCTGAGCCTCCAGGAGCGAGGCTGTCCCAACATCAACTTCGTGACCCCCTCCCACGTGGTTCCCCAGATCCTGGAGGGGCTCGTGATCGCCGCGGACAACGGCCTCCGTGTGCCCCTCGTCTACAACACCGGCGCTTACGACGCCGTGGAATCCCTCCGCCTGCTCGACGGCGTCGTGGACATCTACATGCCGGACTTCAAGTTCTGGGACAACGCCTGGGGGGAGCGGTTCTGCGGGGTCCGGGACTATCGGGAGCGGGCCTGCGAGGCGATCCGGGAGATGCATCGCCAGGTGGGGGATCTATATCTGGATGACGATGGAATCGCTGCCCGGGGGCTTCTGGTGCGCCACTTAGTGATGCCCGGCGGAGCCGCCGGTACGACCGACGTCATGGCCTTCCTGGCCGGGCTCTCCCCCTGCACCTACGTCAACGTGATGGACCAGTACCACCCCTGCGGGCGGGTCGGGGCGGATCCCCTGATCAATCGCCGCATCACGGCACAGGAATACGCCGCCGCCGTCCGGGCCGCCCTGGATTCAGGCCTTCACCGCCTCGATAACAGGGAGCGTCGGCGGCGCCGGCTTTGACACCTCGCCCCGGACGGTTCCATCCGTCCCAATCACGACTTTCTTCAGCGGCACGTCCTTCCCCGCCATCTCCATGCCCTTCCGGACAATTATGGGCAGCCCCTGGCAGCAGGGAACCTCCATGACGGCGATGGTCACGTCGCGGATCCCGTTCCCGGCAAAGATCCGGGCGAATTTCTCCACGTAGGGTCCGGGATCGTCGAACTTGGGGCATCCGATCAGGACCACGCGCCCATCGAGAAAATCCCGGTGGAAAGTCGGATACGCCACGGGAACGCAGTCCGCCGCAACCAGGAGGCTTGCTCCACGGAGGAACGGCGCCGTCGGCGGAACCAGACGGATCTGGACGGGCCAGTGGCCCAGTGCCGAGGAAGCGCTGATCGCAGCCGCCGGCCGGTTGGCCTCTTCGCAGGAAACCGTCCTGAGAAAGGTCTGGAGGTGGGTCCCGGGACAGCCGCAGGCAAGGGGCTCCGGCTCAACCGCCTTTTCCCGGTTCATGTGCTCCAGAGCGGCGTGCTCGTCAAAGGCCTCCGCCTCCCGCTCGACAATCTCCAGGGCACCCCGGGGGCATTCACCGAGGCACGCTCCCAGGCCGTCGCAGTAGCGGTCCGAGACCAGCCGGGCCTTTCCATCGATGATCCGGATCGCCCCCTCCGCACAGGCGGTGACGCAGAGGCCGCAGCCGTCGCACGTTTCCTCGTCAATGCGGATGATTTTCCGGGTTGTGTTCATATCGGCCGTTTCCTCCTTCTTTCTTTTGCCTGCATCATAAACACCTCTTTTCAGAACGTCTTTGACTTAAGTCAAGGACCGGTGGTATTTTTTCCGGCATGGATAAGCCAGCCGTCGACCCGGTCGGGAGACTCTCCCTGGTTCCCCTTTTCGCGGACCTGCCCCGGCCCCACCTGCAGGCCCTGGCAGGCATCGCGGTGACGAAATCGTTCACGGCGGGGTGCAGCATTTTTTCCGAGGGAGACGAAGGCCGTGGCTTCTACGCGGTACTCTCCGGCCGCGTCAGGATTTACAAGCTCTCCCCGGAGGGAAAGGAGCAGATCCTCCACTTCTTCGGTCCCGGCGAGATTTTCGGGGAGGTGGCCGTCTTTACCGGCCGGGGCTTCCCGGCCCACGCATCGGCGGAACGATCCAGCGTCCTGCTGTTCTTCCCGCGGGATGCGTTCGTGGAGCTGATCCGCCGGGATGCCTCCCTGGCGCTGGGAATGCTCGCGGTTCTGTCCGTCCGGCTCCGGCGGTTCACCCGGATGGTGGAGGACCTGTCCCTGAAGGAAGTCCCGGGGAGGCTGGCGGCATACCTGCTCTACCGGAGCGGCGGCGAACAGAAGAACGTGGTAGAACTGGACCTGACCAAGGCCCAGCTGGCGGCTCTCCTGGGGACGATCCCCGAGACTCTCTCCAGGATCCTGACGCGAATGGGACGGCGGGGCCTCATCCGCACCCAGGGTTCCCGGATCACGATCCTTGCCAGGGAACGTCTCGAGGTCATCGCCACGGAAGGAGGCAAACTCGCCTGAAACCTGAAACGGGAAAGGAGGAGACCCCATGAAACCCATCGGCCCCCTGATGTGGGAGCACCGGCTCATCGAGCGGATGATCCGGGCGGTCAAGGTCGAGATCGAGCGGATCGCCCGGGAGAACACGGTCGACCCCGTCGCGGTGGACGTCGCCGTGGACTTCATCCGGACCTATGCCGACCGGACACACCACGGCAAGGAAGAAGACATCCTGTTCCGGGAGATGAAAAAGAAGAAGCTGACCCCGGAACACGCCCGGATCATGGACGAGCTGATGGAGGAGCACCGGGAGGGCCGCAAGACGGTGGCCCGCCTCGTGGCAGCCAAGGAGCAGTACCTGAAGGGGGACGCCTCGGCCGTCGCCACGGTGGTCGAATGCCTCCGCTGGCTGACGGACTTTTACCCGAAGCACATCGCCAAGGAGGACAAGGGCTTCTTCTATCCGATCCTCGACTACTTCAGCGAGGCGGAGCAGAAGGCCATGCTGGACGAGTTCCATGAGTTCGACCGGAAGATGATCCACGAAAAGTACAACCGGGTGGTGGACGCCTTCGATACCGGGCGGCCTTGATCGCGGACGGGATGAATCCGTTTGTCCGATACGGCGGAATCCTTCATCACCGGAGCGGACGAACTTCCTTGCCGGGCAAAATCCGAGGGGCGGAACTGGGTGTTCGTGGACGGACCACATGGATGCCGGTCCGCCTCTCCTCACGCCTTGAAACGATCCTGGAAAATAATTCTTGACAAAATTATTGTATGGGCACTAAGTAACCACGGTTACAAAATAACCATGGTCATTCTAAAGCGGTCATCCTCTAGGCAGGGGCACGATCTGAATGGGCATCGCAGAACGGAAACAGAGAGAGAAGGAATCGCGATCGAGGCAGATTCAGGAGATCGCGGCGGAGCTCTTTTACAAGAAGGGATACGCGGAGACCTCCCTGGACGAGATCGCACGACGGGCCGAGATATCCAAAGCCACGATCTATCTGTATTTCAAGAGCAAGGATGACCTTTACTACCAGATCGTCGAGCCTGCCCTCGCGGAATTGAGCCGGCGCCTCGTCGGAATCGCCGACAACAGCGAAGAGCCGGCGGAAATCACCGTCCGGAAAATCATCGACGCTACCCGGGATGTCTTCTTCAACGACCCCGGCTCGTATCATCTGGTCTCCCGCTACAGCGCGGCGGAGTTCAAGCGGCTTCTGCCGAAGAACCGCCTGGACAACCTGAAGAGCCTGATGCGCTCCAATTTCCACCAGATGGA
>CAZXMK010000146.1:0-7499 GCA_964641935.1 uncultured Syntrophaceae bacterium | reverse complement strand
TTCCATCGACGCCCTGCAGATCTCCATCGCCGTACAGCGGTATAACGTCAACATCACCGACAGCAAGGTCATGCGGCGCGTCATGACCTCCATCAACGCCTTTGCCGATTACATCCGGCCGGAGTAGCTCTGTGGAAAAAAGGGCCTGCATCCGGGGAGGCGCCCTGTCGTGCTCCCTCGGGACGGAGATGGACGCCGTCATCGGCGCCGTTCGCGGCGGACGGACGCCCCTGGAGACGGTGCCCCTGGACCTGGCGGGCCTCCCGTACGGACGCCCCTACTACCGGCTTCCCTTCCGGGACGGACGGCGCGACGCCGACGTGGAGCGCTTCTTCTATGACGTTCTCTTCGATACGGTCGCCCGGGCCGTTGCCGGCGCCGGCTGGACGGCCCGGGATCTGGAGGGGGCGGCGTTCCTCTTCGGGTCCACCTCCATCGACATCCCCATCTACGAGGCCGCCTATGCCCGCTCGGAGGAGAACGGGATCCATTTCTTCGTCCACGCCTCCCTCGGCTATGGTTCCATCGCCCGTGCCGCCGCGGATCGGTTCGGCATCGGCGGTCCCTGCACGACCTTCACCACGGCCTGCACGTCCTCGGCCAATGCCGTCCTGTACGGAGCGGGCCTGATCGAGACGGGCGTTGTCGACCGGGCCGTGGCGGTCGGCTACGACCTCTACAACGCCACGGGCTTTTACGGCTTCGAGTCGCTCCGCCTCATGGCGCCGGAGCGCTACCGGCCCTTCGACGCGGACCGGGACGGGATCATCATGGGGGAGGGGTGCGGCGTCGTTCTCCTGGAGCGGGGAGAGACGGCGGAGGGTTCGTTCGTCTTCCGCGGCGGCGCCAACCGGTGCGATCCCTTCAATGTGACGACCCACGAGGAGAACGGAGCGGTCATCGCCGCCACGATGAGGCGGGCCCTCGCCGACGCCGGCGTGGGGGCGGACGGGATCGATGCCGTCAAGGCCCACGCCACGGGGAGCGACCTCAACGACCGTACGGAGTGCGCGGGCATGCGGGCCGTCTTCGGCAACCGCCTGCCCCCCGTGACGGCCGTGAAGCCTTACGTGGGCCACACCGTCGGCGCCTCCGGGGCGATCGAGCTCCTCCTGGTCACCGAGTCCCTGCGGCGGGGCTTTCTGCCCGCTGTGCCGGGATTCGCAAAGGAGGACCCGGAACTGGGCGTGCGGCCCCTCCAGGAACCCCTGGCCATGGAAAAGGCGACGGTCATGCTCAACTTCTTCGGGTTCGGCGGCAACTGCACGTCCCTGATCGTTGCGGCGGGAGGGTGACCATGTTCATTCACGGCGCCTCGACCTTCATCACCGAACCGGGAACCCCCCCTCAGGTCCTCAAGGAGGAACTTGCCCGGGTGTCCACGGCGTATTTCCGCCGGGTCAACCGGTACATCCTCCTGTCCCTTATCGGGGCCCACCGCTGTGTGGCGGGCCGCGCCCTACCGGCGGACACGGCGGTGTACCTTACGACGGAGCGGGGAAACCTGGGCGAGACGGAGTCGGTGCTGCGGCAGATCTTCCGCCAGCACTCCCTTCCCATGCCCTACAACTTCATCAACACCATGTCGAACACGGCGTCCTTCTACATCGCCCAGGGGCTGGGCGCCGCGGGCCCGAACCTCTCGATCTCGGACCGCCTCCTGTCCTTCGAGCGGGGAATCTCCCTGATGACGGTGGATTTCCTGCGGGGCAGGGTCCGGAGCGCTCTTCTCGGCGGGGTGGACGAGGCCAATCCCTCGACGGTCCACTTCGAGCGGACCTATGGCATTCCGGCCGGGTCGGTCCGGAGCGTCGAGGGAAGCGCCTGGCTCTGGGTGACGGACGAGCCGGAGGGAGCCCTGGGCCGGATCCTGGGGACCGGAGCGGTCCGGGATGCCGGAGACGGAGCGGCCTGGCTGAAGGAGCGGACCGGCAGGTCCCCCGTCATCGGCTACGGCCTCTCCGTGCCGGCGGCGGACCGGGAGGCCTGGATCCGGGCCGTCGGGGCGGTGGACGAGTTCGACTACCTCTCCGGGCATGGCTGGTTCGATTCCGCGACGGCCCTGGGGATCAGCCGGTTCGTCCAGGACTGCCCGGGCCGTCTCCTCCTTCACGTGACCTGCGACCGTCCGGGACGTTACACCCTGGCGGCCGTGGAGACCGCCGGGAAATAGACCCGGCAGCTGCCCCTGCCGCTTGCGGAAGGCTGGCGGCATTCCCTGCTGTGGGTCGGGTACCGGTCTTCGCTGATCCGGATCAAGAAGGGCTTTTCTGTTTGCCAATGGGTCGTTGAACCAGTATAATCCCGAAGCATTTCCATGGAGTTAACCAATTCGAAGAGACAGGTGCCGGTCCCGTGAACGTTCTGTTCGTTTCCCTCAACCGCCTGACGGCGCCCTACCCGGTATACCCCCTTGGACTGGACTACGTAGCGGGGGCCATCCGCGACCGCCATCCGGTCTGCATCGTCGATCTGGCCGTCCCGGGGTCGCTGGAGGGGCTGGCCGCTGAGATCCGAAGCGCCGCTCCGGACCTGGTCGGCCTGTCGATCCGCAACATCGACAACACGGATGCCTCGAATCCCCGGGATTTTGTCGAGGAGTACCGGGAGGTTGTCGCTGGAATCCGCTCCGTTTTCTCCGGTCCCCTCGTTCTCGGGGGAAGCGGCTTCACGATCTTCCCGGAAGCGCTGATGTCCCGACTCGGGGCGGATTACGGAATCGTCGGCGAGGGGGAGCGCCTCCGCCTGCTCCTGGACGCCATGGAAGAAGGCAGGGATCCATCGGGACTGCCGGGCGTCGTCACGAAGGGCGGCGGTGCCCCGGCACCGGCTCCCTGGGGCGGTTCCCCGGTCCGGCATTTTGAAGGATCCGCCCGCCACGCCGCGATGTATCTCGGTCGCGGGGGGATGATGAACCTGGAGACGAAGCGGGGCTGTCCGCATCAATGCCTGTACTGCACCTATCCCCACATCGACGGCGGAATCCTCCGCCGGCGGGACCCGGAAGAGGTGGCGAGAGAGGCGCGAATGCTCCAGGAACGGGGAGCCCGTTTTCTCTTCCTGACCGACTCCACCTTCAACACGGACCTGTCCCATTCCCTGGAGGTGGCCCGTGCTTTCCGGAAGGCCGGCCTGTCCGTCCCCTGGACGGCTTTTTTCGCCCCATTCCGGGTTCCGCCGGAGTACTGGCAGGAGCTGAAGGACGCGGGGCTCAGCCACGTCGAGTTCGGCACCGAGGCCCTCTCGGACCGGATGCTCGCCTCGTACCGGAAACCCTTCCGGACCGCCGATGTCTTCCAGTGCCATGAGGCGGCCGTGGAGGCCGGTCTTCACGTGGCCCACTACCTCCTCCTGGGCGGTCCCGGCGAGGATGCCGAAACCCTGACGGAGACCCTGGACCGGGCCGAGGAACTGCGCAGGGCCGTGTTTTTCCTGTTCCCGGGAATCCGGATCTACCCCCACACGGGGCTGCATGAGGCTGCCCTTCGCGAGGGGCGCCTGCAGGCCTCGGACGACCTCCTGAAACCCCGTTTTTATATCTCCGGAGCCTTCGGGGAAGGGGAACTGGAGCGGCGGGTGAGGAGCCGTGCCGCCGGGAGGGGCCACTGGGTCGTGGGGGCCGGCGGAGACGAGACGGCCTCCGTTGTCTCCCGCCTCCACCGGCGCGGATGGAAAGGACCGCTCTGGGAGCACCTGATCCCATGAAAAACACGCCTTCGCCCTGGTCGCCGGCCCACCGGACGGGAGCCGCCTCGCTGCTGCTGGCGGCGGGGGCGGGGGCCGTAGAGCCCTGGTGGGCCATCGTTCCCCTCGCGCTTTTTCTGCTCCTCTGCGGCGTTCTCCCGTTCTTTCCCCGGTCGTCGTTCTTTCTTCCTGTCATAAGCAGCGGGGATCCGGGGAAAAATGCCGTCTCGCTCACATTCGACGACGGACCGGATCCCCTGGTCACCCCCCGTCTCCTGGAGATCCTGGCCGCGGCGGGTGTCCCGGCGGCATTTTTTGTGACGGGGGAGCGGGCGGCCCGTCACCCGGAGCTGATCCGGGCGATCCTCGCGGCGGGACACGAAGTGGGGAACCATTCGTGGCACCACGATCCCCTGCTCATGCTCCGCCCGGTGTCCCTCCTGAGGCGCGAAGTCGAGGAGACCCAGCGGATCCTCGCGGAGGCGGGGATCCGCCCACGGGCGTTCCGTCCGCCCGTCGGGATCACGAACCCGAGGCTTCCCGCTGTCCTTCGCGGATCGGGCATGATCTGCGTCACCTTCAGCCGCCGGGGCGCCGACTGGGGAAACCGCCGCGTTCCGGGACTGGCGCGGCGTCTTCTGCGGTGCGTCCGGCCCGGCGACATCCTGCTTCTGCACGACATCTCGCCTCCCGGGCCCGGAGGATCCGACCGGTGGCTGGCCGAGGTCGCCGAACTCCTCCAGGGGCTCCGGGAGCGGTCCCTGGGGATCGCTTTACTATCCGATCTGATTGAACAATCTGTCATGGAGCGGACAGCCCGTCCGGGGAAAAAAGGTTTTGCTCCCCCGGGACAAGAGTGATATAGAATCACGCTTTCATCGGCTTCCCTTGACAGGGTTTGGGCAGCGAATCATATTAATGATTCTCTTCAGGTTCCGGGACGTCCATTGCAGTTGGGGGAACATGACCGAATACTGGCAGGACCTGAGGCTGGAAGGGAAAGACGCATCCGGAAGGCTTGTTGCCGAGGCCCGGTTCGCCCCGGATTCACTCTGGTTTTCCGGTCACTTTCCCGGGCATCCCATTGTCCCGGGTGTGGCGCTGCTGTACCTGGTGGCGGAGGTTCTCCGCCGGGGCGAGGCTGGAGGAGGGCGGGGGATCGTGAAATCCATCCGGAGGGTTCGTTTCCGCCAGCCGGCTTATCCGGGTGACAACCTGACCATCATCGTTTCCCCCGAAGAGGGGGGGACGGAGGGAACATACCTGTTCCGCCTTCTCTCGGAGGGGGAAACTGTCTGCAGCGGATCCATCGGGACACGCCGCGACCGGGGCGGGAATGACAGCTGAGAATACCGAATCGTCGAGGAGGAAGATTCATGTCTGACGTCAAGGACATCGAACAGCATATTCTTCGCATTGCCCAGATCGTCATCGACGAGTTGAGGCTGGAGGACGTTACGAAGGAGACCTTCGATCCCGACCTGGATCTTGTGGATGAACTGGGCATCGACAGCATGGACCTGGCGACCGTGGCGCTCGTCCTCCAGGACGAATACGGCGTGAGCATCGATGAGGACGATTATCCCAAACTGAAAACCCTCCGGCTGATTGCGGAATATCTTCTGGCCAGGCTTCAGGAAAAGGCTGCCTGATGCCGGCGATGGGCAACGATTCCGGTAATGGAGGAGCCGTTGACGAATCGAACCGCCCCGGCGGAAAAAACGGAAGGAAAATGGAAGTTCGGCGATCTCCTTCGTGACGCGCAGGTCCGGGACCGGTGGGAGAAGGTCCGGAAGTACTTCTTCCTGCGGGAATCCACCTATGACATGACCAACCGCTGCAACATCCGGTGTGACGGCTGCTATTATTTCGAAGGGGAAAAACAGTTCGCCCCGGAAAACCGGGATCCCGGAGCCTGGCGGGTACGGATGCAAAAGGAGAAGGAGCGGGGCATTACGTACGTGGTTCTGGCCGGCGCCGAACCCTCCCTGGTACCCGAGCTTCTCGAAACCTGTTTCGAGGTCATGCCCCTCGGAAGCATTGCCACCAACGGATTCAGGCTCATCCCCCCCGCGATCGGCTATAAAATCCACATCTCCGTCTGGGGAAACGACGAGACGAGCCGGCGGATCCGCAACGCCGCCAACCTCCTGGAGCGGCAGCTCGAAAACTATGATGGGGATTCCCGGGCGGTCTTCGTTTACACCTTCACGAAACAGAATATCCGGGAAATTGATGAAGTGGCGGAACGGATCGCCGGCCGGAACGGGAAGCTGACCTTCAACGTCTTTTCCGCTCCCGTCGGTTACGAGGGTCCTCTCCGGCATGACAGCGCCTCCCTGGAGGAGACGCGCCGGGCGATGCTGGAAACCATGGCGCGCCATCCGGAATCCGTGCTGTTTTCGAATTACAGCGCCATGGCCCATACGCACGGGCTGGGGCTGCACGCCCTGTACGGCTGCTCCTATCCCCGCCGGAACGCCTCCACGGACATCGGCCTCGGGCGCTCCTTCCGGCAGTACCGGGCCGATCTGACCTGGGACCGGAGCGTGGCCTGCTGCGTTCCCGACACGGACTGCGACGACTGCCGCCACTATGCAGCAGGCAGCGCCGTGGTGACGGCCCGCCTGTTCCGCCATGCCTCCGACCCCGATACGTTCCGCTCCTGGCTGGATTACGTGGACACGTACCTGGCGGTGTGGGTCATGGGTTACGAGAAAGGGGAGAATCTCTGCGACCGCCTGGTGGACCCGCCGGGATTTTCCATGAAATAGAGACCCCGGGAAAACCGGGACCGAGAGAAAGGATGGACCATGAAACCGAATTCCATGAAGACCTGGAAAACCGGAACCGCTCTTTTCGTTGCGATTCTATTTCTCGCCGGATGCGGGGCCGCCGGGGGCGTCAAGGTCGCCGTCCAGCAGGATAAATACAGCCCTGGATTCCGGGCCTCCGACGCGGGGCGGCTCAAGGGCAAGCGGATCGCCCTGGCCTCCTTCATCAACCGGGCGGACAACACGAAGACCTGGAACTTCTATAGCCCCGACAGGAAACGGGTCTATGAGACCTCGACGCCGCTGGAGTCGTTCTTCTGGGAGTGCTACAGCAAGGCCTTCCGGCATGCCGGCGCCCGGATCGTAGACTACCAGGGGGGCGCGTACCATGGCCCCGGGCCCTGGTGGTGGGGCGGGCCCCAGCCGGCAGGTGTCGTTGCACCGAAGGGCGTTCCCGAAATCCAGCTGGTGCTGACCTCCGTCACGGACCAGGAGGTGCGTTTCCAGGTTTACGTCTTCCGGGACGGCGTCGAGAAATTGCGGAAGGACTATGTGGCGACGATGTCGCCGGCGGTGTCCCAGGACGTGAAGGACCTGGAGAAGCGGGCCTATGAACTGGTCGACCAGACCTTCACGACCCTGGTCCGGGATCGTGATTTCCAGAAGGCCCTGTAGGCATGCAGACCGTCAGTTCCCTCCTCGACAGTGAGTGGCACGAGCGATACCGGCGGATTTCGCATCTGAACATCCGGAGCTCCATCTACGACGTGACAAACCGGTGCAACCTGCGCTGCAAGGGGTGTTTTTTCTTTTCCTCCGGGGAGCACGAGGCGGCAAAGGACGAGGAGGACATCCGGCGGTGGGAGTCTTTCATCGACCGGGAGAAGGCCCGGGGCGTGAACATCGCCATCCTGATCGGCGGCGAGCCGACGCTCTACCTGGACCGGGTGGAGGCTTTCTATCGGCGTCTTCCGACCTACTGTGCAACCAACGGCCTGATCCGCGTGCCCCGGGACCGCTTCCCCGGAATGCTGGTGGGAA
>CAZXMK010000145.1:0-7568 GCA_964641935.1 uncultured Syntrophaceae bacterium | reverse complement strand
ATCGCTGTTCATCCGGGCGAAATACCGCAGGGCCTCCATGAGCAGCCGGTCCCGCGAGGCGGCGTCCAGGAACTCTCTGCCTCCTTCCCGCGAATCCGCCGCCGGAGCCTCGCCGCCGCCCCGGTCGGCTTCGCTGCCGCTGTGCACCACGAAGGCCAGTTGGCGCGGCTCGATGATGCTCCCCTCCTCCATCAGGACGACGCGGTCGACGGCGTTCTTCAACTCCCGGACGTTGCCCGTCCAGGGGGTGTTGACCAGGATTTCCCGGGCCTCCCTGGAGATCTCCTGGAACCGTTTCCCGTAGGTCTTGTTGAACTTGTCCATGAAGAACAGCGCGATGGGGATGATGTCTTTCTTGCGTTCGCGCAGGGGCGGGAGCGAGATCTTGGCGATGTTCAGCCGGTAGTAGAGGTCTTTCCGGAATTTCCCTTCGGCGGTCAGCTGCTCGAGCTTCCGGTTCGTCGCGGCGACGACACGGACGTCAACCTTCTTCGTTTCCGAACCGCCGACGGGATAGAACTCCCGCTCTTCGAGAAACCGCAGAAGCTTGACCTGCGTGGACGGCAGCAGCTCGCTGATCTCGTCCAGGAGCAGGGTCCCGCCGTCGGCCAGCTCGAAGATCCCCTTCTTGCCCTCCTGGAGGCCGCCGGTAAACGTGCCCCTGTCGTAGCCGAACAGCTCGGACTCGACGAGGTCCTTGCTGATGGCGCCGCAGTTGATGCGAATGTAGGGCTTCCCGACCCGGCTGCTGTGGTAGTGCAGGATCCGGGCGATGATCTCCTTTCCCGTCCCGGTCTCGCCCTCGATCAGGACCGTCGTGTCGTAGCTCCGGGCGATCTTGAGCGTCTGCGACAGCACCCTCTTCATCTCCTCGCTCTCGCAGACCATGTCCGTCTCGACTTCCTGCCACGACAGGAGCTGCTCGATCCGCTTCTTGTTCCGCTCCTGGAGCTTCGCGTTCTCGATGACGATGCTGGCCTGGTTCGCGAAAATGGAGAAGGACTTGATCTCGCTCTTCGTCAGGTCCATCTTCACGTCGTTCCGGTCCGCCTCCAGGAGCCCGATGACGTCCTTCTTGATCATCAGGGGCACGGCCAGCGTGGAGACCCGCTTGTGGATCGCGCTGATCTTCAGGTCGATGTCCGTGATCCGGTCGTCCTTCCCATGGTCCTTGATGAAGATGGTCTTCCCCGTCTTCACGACGGCCGTCTCGATGCATTCGTGCCGGTCCAGATGAAAGGGGCGGGTGAGCGCCCGCTCCCGCTCGGCCGGCTTGAAGCCGATGAGGTACTTGCACTCCAGGAGGCTGCTCTCCTCGTCCTTGAGGAAGATGGCGACCCGCGTGAACCCGAAGACCCTCGATGTCTCCTTCACGATCTCCGTGAGGATGCGGTCGAGCGTGATCGGTTTGGTCAGGAGGCTGCTGATCTTGTGGATCGAGGACAGCAGCCTCTCCTTCCTTTCCGCATCGAGGATGTACCGGTCCTTTCTCTCCCGCGCTGCGCCTTTTACCGTCATGTCACGTCCTGTGCCCTGCCCGGCCCGCCGGTCGCCGGTCCATGAAAAAAACCCCGTCCTCTGCTCGGGAGAAACGGGGTTTCCAGTGGTTTGGCCATCGGTCAGTACCGGTCTGGGCTGAAACGGTTTGCTGAATCCGGAACGGGTGTCGCCTGTTTCCTGCTCGGTCGCTATGGCTGATGCGGAGCCACTATATCGCCTGGAACGGCTTTGTCAAGCCATGTAGAAGTTCCTTCGCAGGCCCTCTTTCAGCTCCCCCCGGAGATCCGGGTGGGCGATGGCGATCAGGGCCTCGCCCCTCTCCCGTTTGGGCCGAGGAAAGGGGGCGGTCCCCCCTCCGGGGTCACGGGATCGGTTTCCCGTTCAGACCGCGCGGCATGCCGGCTGGGCGGCTCCCGTCTTCGTCATGACGATCTGCCAGAGCTGGATGCTTCTCGACCGGAAGGCCCCTGCGCAGGACAGCAGGTAGTATTCCCACATGCGCATGAAGCGCCCATCGTACTTGCCTTTCAGGCGTGTCCAGGATTCCTGGAAACGGCGGTTCCACGCCATGAGCGTTTTGTCATAGTGCAGCCCCAAGTTCTGCAGGTCCTCCACGACGAACAGTCCCTCGGCGGCGCGGCCGATCTGGGCGATGCTGGGGAGCATGCCGTTGGGGAAAATATAGCGCACGATCCAGGGATCGCAGTTCGCCTGGGATGCGTTCCCGCCGATGGTGTGGAGCAGGAAGACACCGTCTTCTTCCAGGCAGCGGTGGACGACATCGAAGAACGTCCGGTAGTTTTTCCTCCCCACATGCTCGAACATCCCGACGGACACCACCTTGTCGAAGGTTCCCCCGATCTGCCGGTAATCCTCCCGGACCACCTCCACCGGCAGGCCCTGGCAGAACCGGCGTGCATAGTCAATCTGCGGTTCGGAGATGTTGACGGCCTTGACCGTGCACCCGTAATGCTCAGCCATGTAACGGCTCAGCCCTCCCCAGCCGGCCCCGATGTCCAGCACGCGGTCCCGGGAATTCAGGACGAGCTTTCGGCAGATCAGGTCGAGCTTCTTCTGCTGGGCCTCCACGAGGTCGTCCGTTCCCTGGAAATAGGCGCAGCTGTACTGGTTGTAGGGATCGAGAAACGACATGAAGAGATCGCCGTCCAGGTCGTAGTGTCGCTTCGCGATCATGTGCGACCGGGACAGGGATTGAAGGTTGAAGAGGATTCCCGGGAGAAACCCCAGGAGATATGAAAAGCTCCCCTTCACGGTCTCGTCGAGGCCCGCGCGGAGGATGCGGCTGATGAACCCGTCGATCTGCTCGCAGTCCCACCAGCCGTCCATGTAGGCCTCGCCGAGTCCCAGGTTCTTTTCCCTGAGGACCCGGTCGTACAGCTTGTCGTTGTGAACCTGGATATCCCAGGGATTCGGGCCGTCGATGACAATGCCGGCCCGGGAAAGATGCCGCTCGATGATGGACCTGGAGAGCGTGTCGGCCCTGCCGTGGGACGATTCTTTCCGGGGAGTACGAGGATTGTGGACCGATACCCTCTTGTCGATATTTCGCGTCGTTTTTCGCCCGTGAATTTTTTCTTGATGAACCCAGCTGTTTGCCATCCTGATTCCTCCTTCATATCAACATGATACAGACGAATAAGAGATAAGGGTAATGGAAGGCGTGTCGATGGAGATGCCTGACTTTTTCATGGAGCCGGTATTCTTCGAATCTCGCCTTGCGCCAACAGAACCGCTGAAGGGACCGGGACACTTCCAATCGTACAAGAAGGGAAAAGCAGAGGCTCTTTGCTGAGTCCGGACCGCGGACTCGCCGTCCCGGTTTCTGCCGTTATGGTTCCATGTTCCTTTTCACCGTTCGAATCCCTCTATTCAGTGCCGTTTTTAAATTGAAACCGACCCGGCATTTCCGCGATTCGTTTTTGTCTGATTCTACCGCAGGACTCTGACGATCATTCGATACGGCTGTATGGCCGTTTCGCCATAGGATCCACGCGCATGACTGTTCCGGAGAAACTCCTACGGAATGCCTTTCGTGCGGATCGCCCACTTTTCTGTTTACATGTGGATCATATTGTTTTATTTTCACTTATAAACATTGTGGGACTTCCTGATCTGTTCGATCCCGAGCACAAGCTGAACTTGATCATCCGCGGTACATCGATTCCCTGAAACCCTCCGGCAATCCATCGCACTCATAGAACAGATCCTGCCGACGGCCCTTGAACATGAGGATCCTTCGTCTTCTGCTGTTTTACCGGTTCGGACATTCCGGCCGTCGACCGCCTTCGACATGTCGGCAAGTCACGTAGTTTCATACGTCCAATCATAATTGCCGCGTGAATCCGACAGACACGGACACCTACGACCGGACATGCCTCATGCATGAACGGATTCCAGTGACAGGATTTGCCGGGATCACACGGCAGGAACACGGGATAACATCCTTCAATCATCAATACTTGGAAAGAAAGGAGGTACAAAACATGAGACGAATCCTTTGGTTTTTTGCGTTGGTTGCGGCATGCATCCTGTTTTCGGGATGCGCGGCGAAGAAGGCCTATACACCTGTTGATCTCAATCCGAAGATTAAGTCGGGGCAACTGGTTCAAAAGACGGACAACTTCTCTGTTCTCTATGACACATCCGCGTCGATGTCAGAACGTCAGGGACGAAGCAATCGCCTTGAATTCGCGGAGGACGTGACCCGGAGACTGACCGCGACGATTCCCGATATCAAGCTGACCGCTGGGCTGAGAGACTTCGGAGGATCAAAGGGGGAAGAAAATACGAACCTCCTCTATGGGATGGCTCCGTTCAACAGGGACGACTTTGTGAAGCCCCTGGACAAGCTCAAACTGCCTCTCGGGCGCACGCCGCTGGGAAGGACAATCGCGGCGGCCGGAGAAGATCTCAAGGGATTGCCCGGCCATTCGGCGATCATCATTGTAAGCGACTTCGAGGAGATCACCGGCGTTGACGACATCAGGCCGGACAGCGTCATCGAAAACGCGGCGGCGGTCAAATCGCAGTACGGTGACCGGCTTTGCATTTACGCGATCCAGATCGGGAAAGCCCCGCCTCCCGGCGGTGAAACGCTCGCCCGGGAGGTTGTCCGGCAGGGGAAATGCGGGATGGCCGTGAATGCCGACGATCTCGGGACACCGCAGGCCATGGCCGACTTCGTCGAGAAAGTGTTCATGGGCCTGCCCGTGGTCGTGCCTGAGAAACCGGCCGAGGAGGTGAAAAAAGAAGAGGCCGCGCGCCCGGCGGTCGAAGAGGCGGTGGCCTTCGAAAACATCCACTTCGACTTTGACAAATCCAACCTGAAGCCCAAGGCACGGGAAATCCTGGACAAGCTGGGCGAGTACCTGAAAACGAACCGGGAAGCGACGGTTATGATCGAAGGCCACTGCGACGAGCGGGGCACAAGGGAATACAACCTTGCGCTGGGCCAAAGAAGAGCCGCCAGCGCCGAAAAGTACCTGATGGATCTCGGGATTGACAAGGCTCGCATCTCGACGATCAGCTACGGCGAAGACCGCCCCGTGGATCCGGGCCACAACGAGGAGGCCTGGGCGCTGAACAGGAGGGATCAATTCGAGATCACCGTCAAGAAGTGACGAGGAGGCTATCGTGTCTGAGGAAAAAGGCCCGACTCGGATTGATTCCTTGTCGGGTCTTTTCTATTCCTATCGCTTCTTTTTCTGGATGTGCCTTACGTTTCGATCTCTATGGGGGTAGAAACAGGAAAGGACCGTTCTTTTGACGTTTTAGCCACGCCGCCGGGCCGGTCGCCCGGACGGTCCAACGTCCCGACAAACCGGCCCGCTTCTCCCTATCCCTGTGTTTTGAGCACGGTCTCGAACAGGAAGGCCGAGGCATACACGGCCACGGGGATTGCCCGGCTTACGGCCTCCTTCCACTGGTCGTTGCCGTTGCAGAAACGGTCGTTGTATTCGTCGATGGCACCGTCCACCTTCTGCAGGTATTCCTCCGTTCCCGCCGTTTCCTTGTGAAGAGCCGTTTCGATGTACGGAACGAATTCCTTCGCGCGTTCATAGACGGCTGCGGCGAATTTTTCCGGTTGGGCGGGACTGACGCCGAGCGAGTTTTTGAACGCATTGTATCGATTCTTGTCGATCGCGAAGGGATGAGGACCTTCCCATACGATTTGATTCGCATATTTCTCGAAAAAGAAGTGATCCACGTAGGGTACGGCCGGGTAGTTGCCGACATGGTGCGGCGCCGTCAGGTCCTGGAGGTAGTGGACCGCGATGCCGAGCGATTCGTCTTTTCGCCGGGGGGACATGAACTCTTCGTAATATTTGACGAAATTCTCCAGCGCATTCTCGTGGATATCCTCTTTGACGCCGTGTGTCAGTTTCTTCAGAGCCTTGAACAGCACCATCGCCTTGGGGTAGTACTTTTCAATGAAATTGCCCTTCTTTCCTGGAACGGTGTCCCCGAAAAAATGACCTTCAAATATGAGGTCCCGAAGATCGTGCCACGCCTCGTCGGGATATGTGCAATTCTCCAGGAGCGGATCGCGGAAATCCGGCGGGGCCCCAACCAGGTTGAGCGCCGCCAGGGTGATGAAGAAATGGGTGCTTTTCTTGTCCGTGTACGATTGCGTCAGTAGATTATAGGATTCCTGGGTGAGGCGGATCAGCTTCCTGAAGTCGTCGTAGATGTCGATCTTCGACGCCGCCTTCATCTTTTCTGTCAGAAGAAGATTGAGTTCATCTTTATCCATTCGCGACACGGCGCTTTTGGGAAAGACGAGGCGCCGTCCATCAATCTTCGCGATGGAGTTGACCTTCCCGGCAAGCATGGAAAAATCCTTCATGTTCCGCTTCAGCGTGTTCAGCGAACCGTCTTGCTGCGATGTCACGTCACACATGATCCCCTCATTGTCAGTCTAGAACATCCCTCAGCTTGCCCGAAAGCTGTTCGATGTGAAAGGGCTTCTGGAGGAAGCCGTTGCAGCCCCGGTCCATGATCGTCTTCGCTTCCCCGTCGATGCTGTAGCCGCTGGACAGCAGGACCTTTACCCCGGGATCGATCTCCTTGAGACGGTCGAAGGTCTCCCCTCCGGAGAGGCCCGGCATGATCATGTCCAGGATGACAAGGTCGATCTCGTCCCTTTTCGTCATGTACAAGGTGATGGCCTCCTGTCCGCTCCCGGCCACGTGAACCCGGTAGCCGAGGGAGGACAGGAGTTCGCCGGTCACTTCCGCCACCATGGGTTCGTCGTCGACCAGCAGGATCGTCTCCCCTCCCTTTACAATGGTCCCGGCCTCTTTTGCCTCTTTGATGACTTCCTTGTCCGATGCAGGCAGAAGAATGGTGAAGGTCGATCCGTGGCCCGGCTCGCTCTCCACGTGGATCATCCCCCCGTGCCCCTTGACGATTCCGTAGACCATCGCCAGCCCCAGGCCCGTTCCCCTGCCCATCGCCTTGGTCGTGAAGAAGGGATCGAAGATGCGCTCCCTCGTCTTTGCATCCATCCCCGTGCCGGTGTCGCTGATCGTGATTTTCACGTATTTGCCCGGAAAGACGGACATGAGCTGCGCTTTCGTCTCGTCCACAAAGATGTTTTCCGTCGCCAGGAAGATCTCCCCGCCTCCCGGCATGGCCTGCCAGGCGTTCACGTACAGGTTCATGAAGATCTGCTCCATCTGGCCCCGGTCGGCTTCGACGCTCCACAGCTTCCGGTCGTATTTCCGATGGACGGCGATCTCCTTCTTGGTCCGCCCGAACATGGAGGAGGTTTTCTTCACGATCTCGTTCATGTCGGTGGGCTTCACCTCGTACCGTCCCCCGCGGGCAAATCCCAGGAGCTGCCGGGTCAGCTCCGTGCCGCTCTGCACCTGCTCCTCGATCCGCTTGAGCCTTTCGTAATGGGGATGGGACGGATCCAGGTCCAGGAGCGTCAGGGAGGCGTAGCCCTGGATGCCCATGAGGAGATTGTTGAAGTCATGGGCAATTCCGCCGGCCAGCGTGCCGATGGCCTCCATCTTGTCGGCGTGCTGCAGGCGCTCCTCCAG
>CAZXMK010000144.1:4328-7602 GCA_964641935.1 uncultured Syntrophaceae bacterium | reverse complement strand
TCCCGGATGAATGCCTCCAGGGAAAAAGCAGGGCCCCGCAGATCCGCGGGCAGGGTGAGAGCCACCCGCTGGAGGGACACGAGAAAGGCTCCCATGGCCTCCCCCCGCCATGCCTCCAGTGCGTAGCCGGGACGTTCCGGGGGTACGCCGTCCACGAACGGGCGGATCATCCGGAAGCGCCCGTCCTCGCAGGAAACCCACGAGCCGCGCTTCTCCCGGGCATAGGGGTGGACGGGGAGCCCGGCCCGTTCCAGGCGGCATAGTAGCTCAGCCTGACGCTCCTTCTGTGGCACGGAAGCGGGAGAAATCTCCTCGACAATCCAGAGCCCGCCGCTCACGTCCTCGATGACCATGCGCGACAGGACACGCTCGGGACTGCCGGCGGCACAGAGGTCGGGCCGTGACGTTCCGGGGCGTATTCCCCAGGGGGAGGCAACGGCCGCCAGGTCAGGATCGGGGCGACGGGTCGTCACGGCGGTCTGCGGGGGGCCCCTTCATCTTCTTCATGATGATCAGGATGGAGGCCAGGGCCGACTGGGTCATCCCGGGGATTCGTCCCGCCTGGGCGATCGTAGCCGGGGTGACGGCTTTCAGTTTTGCCCGGAGCTCATTGGACAGGCCCGGGACATGGTCGTAGTCGATGGACGGCGGGATGGTCTTCTCCTCCTGGGCCTTCATCTTTTCCACGGCCTCACGCTGGCGCCGGATGTAGCCTTCGTACTTCGCCTCGATCTCGATCTGCCTCTTCACCGTTCGATCCGGAATGGCTTCCCAGCCGTCGAAAGCGGCCAGGTCGTCGTACCGGATTTCCTCCCTCTTGAGGAGGTCAAAGAGGGAGACCGGATTGCGCAGGGGAGACGACCCGAGTGCCTGGAGTTTTCTTGCGGTGTCCTCCACGGGATAGATTCTGTTCGACGTCAGGCGCTTCATTCCGGATTCGATCCGGCGGACCTTCTCCTGGAGGTCGCGATGGACATCCGCGGGCACCAGGCCGAGCTCGTGTCCCTTGCCCATGAGGCGGATGGCGGCGTTGTCCTCCCGCAGGAGCAGCCGGTATTCAGCCCGGGAGGTGAACATCCGGTAGGGTTCGTCCACCCCCCGGGTGACCAGGTCGTCCATCAGCACTCCCATGTATGCCTCGGAACGGCGGAGGATGAAGGGCTCCCGTCCCTGGACGGCGCAGGCGGCGTTAATTCCGGCCCACAGGCCCTGGGCGGCGGCCTCCTCATACCCGGAGGTCCCGTTGATCTGGCCCGCCAGGTAGAGCCCCCGGAGCCTCTTGGTCTCCAGGGTCGGCAGGAGCTGTGTGGGCTGGATGAAGTCGTATTCGATGGCATAGGCATAGCGCATGATCTCCGCCGCCTCCAGCCCGGGAACGCTGCGGACGATCCGCTCCTGGAGATGGGGCGGCATCGAATTGCCGAGCCCCTTGGCATACACCTCTTCCGTGTCGAGACCTTCGAATTCGAGGACCACGGGATGGCTCTGCCGGCTCCCGAAGCGGACGATCTTGTCCTCGAGGGACGGACAGTAGCGGGCGCTGATTCCCCGGATGGTCCCCGAATAAAGGGGGGACAGGCGGATGTTGTCGCCGATGATCCGGCGTGTTTCCTCTGTCGTGGCCGTGAAATAGGAGGGCAGGCGCTCTTTCCTGAGCGCTTCCGTCGTATAGGAGAAGGCCTCCGGCTCCGGATCGCTGTCCTGCCTGGTTAGCCGGGAAAAGTCGATGGAGGAGGCCCGGAGGCGGGGAGGTGTTCCCGTCTTCATCCGGCCCGTTTCAAAGCCATGGGACTTCAGGCACTCCGCCAGATCCAGTGAGGCGATCTCCCCGGCCCTGCCGGCGGGGATCCGGGAGGTGCCGATGTGAATGAGGCCGTTCAGGAAGGTCCCCGTGGCAATGACGACGGCGCGGCCGCCATAGGTCACGCCGGCCTGGTCGATGACGCCGGTCACGCGGTTTTCTTCCACGCACAGGCCGGTCACCAGCGACTGGCGGAGATGGACCCCTTTCTCCCGCTCCACCACCCCTTTCATGGCCAGACGGTAGAGCTGCTTGTCGCACTGGAATCGCGAGGATCGAACGGCCGGCCCCTTGGAGGCGTTCAGGAGCCGGAAGTGCACCGCGGTCCGGTCGGCGATGCGCCCCATTTCGCCGCCGAGGGCGTCGATCTCCTTTACCAACTGGCCCTTTGCGAGCCCGCCGATGGCGGGGTTGCAGGACATCAGGGCCACCGAGTCCAGGTTGATGTTGAACAGCAGTGTATCGCAGCCCATGCGGGCGGCCGCCAGGGCGGCTTCGCAGCCTGCATGTCCGCCGCCGATCACGATGATGTCGTAGTCCCGCACGGGTTTTCTCCATCTGCCGGGGCTGCTGTTTCCCGCCGGACGGCGGCTTTCCCGGAAGGCGGCCATCGTAGCGAATCGGACGTGATGCTGTCAACGGGTTCCCGGGGATTCCACCGGTCTTTGGACAGGCGTCACCGGGCGTTCAACGTTTCGTTTCATCGGGGATCCCTTTTGAACGGTTCGTTCAACCATAGCCCCTCCGAAGCGGTGGAAACGGTCCGGCCAAAAATATTTTTTCTGGACGTTATTCCGGCTGCTTGCAAACCAAAGGCCGATTTATCGGGGCATGTGGTACATCCGTTGCTTGCAACACGGCGGATCGAAAAACCTCTTCCCCCTGGCGGAAGATCATGTTAAGGGCAGAGGTACAAAATTACTCACCAAAGGAAGAAAGGAGAAACCAAGATGTTCGGGAAATTCGGGAAGAAACTGTTAACACTCTTCGCAACGGTGGTAGCTCTGGTTGTGTCATCTCCGGCTGTCTGGGCCGCAGAAGCGATTCCATCGGGCGATAACTACACGAAGGTTCTCTTTGCCGCGGCGGCCATGCTGGCGGCGGGTATCGGTGTCGGCCTCGGTGCCATCGGAGCCGGTGCAGGCATTGGCAATGCGGCGAACGGCGCCTGTATGGCCGTCGGCCGTAATCCCGGCGTCCAGGGCAAAATCATGACCACCATGCTGGTCGGTATGGCCATGGCCGAGTCCTGCGTCATTTATGCTCTGGTTATCGGACTGGTGATCCTGTACGCAAACCCCTTTGCAGCGCTTATCATGAAGTAAAAATTAATGGTGCTTCTGCAAAAAATCCATTTCTCAGGAGAGGATGATGTCAGAAAAGAACAATGACAAGCAGTTCTTCTCTGTCGGTAAGATCTTCTTCCTGCTGGTCGTGATCCCTCTGTCCCTCATGGCAATTCTTATTGCCAAC
>CAZXMK010000144.1:0-4318 GCA_964641935.1 uncultured Syntrophaceae bacterium | reverse complement strand
GGATCTTCAAGGTGGGGGATATGGCGAGGCAAGGAGCGATGACGGTCCTTGACCAGAAGGCGCAGGAGGAGATCAAGACGCGGGCCATCAGCGTTGCAGAGGAGGTTGCCAGTTTTCTGAAGGAACGAGAAAAGGACGTTCTGGTCGCCACGATCATCCCGCCTACGGAAGGAGCCTACAGGGACTTCATGGCGAAGAACGTGGGAGCCCTCTGGGTGAAGAAGGACGGGCAGATTGTCCGGGTCTTCGAGCCTCTGTACACGGAGATGGCGTTTATCGACAATTCGGGTAACGAGACGATCCGGATCTCCGGGGGCAAGGTTGTGCCGAGGTCGAACCTCACCAATGTGGCGAGCCCGGCCAACACCACCTACAAATCCGAGGATTATTTCACCAAGGCGAAGGCCCTGGCCCGGGGCGAGGTTTACGTGTCTCATCCCGCCGGCTGGTATGTAAACAAGCAGGACTTTACCAAGGGCAAGCGCTTTGATGGAGTCGTCCGTTTTGCAACGCCCGTTTTTGACAAGTCGGGAGCCAGCGGAGTCGTGGAGCTCGCGCTGGACATGCGTCACCTGATGAAGTTCACGGATAACATCATTCCCACCCAGTCCGGATATGTCCTCGAGGCGGATGCCGCGACGGGTAATTACGCCTTCATGGTGGACAACCGGGGATTCATCATTTCGCATCCAAACGATTTCCACATCGCCGGCCTTAACGCGGACGGAACGCCGGTGGCCCCGCTGACGGCGGAAAATCAGGCCGCCCTGACGAAGAAGGGCGAAGAAGTCCTGGATCTGAACCAGCTCGCCTTCATGGATCCCAATCTCCCGGCCATCGCCAAGGATGCGGCGGCGGGGAATGCGGGCATGAAGCAGTACAAGTTTGCCGGTCACGAAAAATTCGTGGCCTATGCCCCAATCAAGTACTTTGCCTCATCCTATCCGAAGCCCGCCGGGTTCGGGTGGATCGGCATGGGTGTCGATGTCGGGAAGTTCAATGTCTTTGCCACGGAAGCAGCCAAGAAGATTCAGTCGGAGACGAAAGCCTGGACGACGACCATCGTCATCATCATCATCGTTTCCGTCGTTCTCCTCTTCCTTATCATGGCCCTCCTGACAAGAGGAATTTCCCGTTCCATCGCCTCGGAGGTTCCGGCAGGATCCGAGTCCATTGTATTTGACGACGACGACGACTGATCCGGAGAAATCCATCGGAAAAGAGAAGGCCGGCGATAAGCCGGCCTTTTTTTGTGGCGGAATCAGGTTCTGCATCTTCAGGCGACCCATGTCCTCTCTTGGATAGAATCCCTATCGACCCGTCATGTTGTATAGATACTTTCTCAAACTCTCTGCTCATCTTTCTGTTTGACTCCGTCCGTGATAATTGGTAGGGAAATTGCGCAATTCGCAGGAACCGATACAGTGACCTATCAGGCCCGGCCATTCTTCAGAAGAATTCCCAGCACAACGCTTGTCGGTGCACGGGGCGGCTTTTCTATCGCCCTTCACCGCCGAGGTCTCACAATACCAAGAGGAGGTTTTGCATGAAAGAGAACAAACTGGTCATGTGGTTCGACGAACTGGAACTGGACGATATTCCTCAGGTCGGCGGAAAGAACGCCTCCCTCGGCGAGATGCGCCGGGAACTCATCTCCAAGGGCGTCAGTATCCCCGACGGGTACGCCATCACCGCCCACGCATACCGCTACCTCCTCCAATCAGCCGGAATTATAGAAAAAATGGGAGATGTCCTGGCCGATCTGGACACCCACGACATGCAGAATCTTGCCGAGAGAGGCAAGAAGCTTCGCAACCTGATCTACTCGGCGGAACTGCCCGCCGATTTGAAGGACGCCATTCTCCAGGCCTACAAGAAACTCTGCGATGAGTACGGAGAGAACACCGACGTGGCCGTACGAAGCTCCGCCACGGCGGAAGACCTTCCCGATGCCAGCTTCGCCGGTCAGCAGGAGACCTTCCTGAATGTCCGCGGCGAGACCCAGTTGATTGATGCCTGCAAGCGCTGCTTTGCCTCCCTCTTCACCGACCGCGCCATCAGTTACCGTGTCGACAAGGGATTCGACCACATGTCCATCGCCCTCTCCATCGGCGTGCAGAAAATGGTCCGTTCGGACATGGCGGCCTCTGGGGTCATCTTCTCCATCGATACCGAGTCGGGATTCCGGAATGCGATTCTCATTACGGGCTCCTACGGGCTCGGTGAAACGGTTGTCCAGGGGACCGTCAATCCCGATGAATTTTTCGTCTTCAAGCCCACCCTGAAACAGGGAGCGCGCCCCATTCTCCAGAAAAAGCTGGGGGCCAAGGAAATCAAGATGATCTATGCCACCGGGAAGGGTGATGAAGGCACCAAGACAGTGCCCGTCCCCGTGGAGGACCGGCGGCGCTTCTGTCTCGACGACGACGAGATCCTGACGCTGGCCCGCTGGACCGCCATCATAGAGGACCATTATTCCCAGAAGGCAGGCTTCTTCAAGCCCATGGACATCGAGTGGGGAAAGGACGGCGTCTCGGGCGGACTGTTCATCCTCCAGGCCAGGCCGGAGACGGTCCAGTCCCAGAAAGACGATGCAGTCCTGGAGACATTCCTCCTCCTGGAGACGAAGACCCCGCTGGTAACCGGGACAGCCGTCGGGTCCAAGATCGGTGCCGGCCCCGTGCATATCATCGAGAACGTGAGCGACATCAAAACGTTCAAGAAGGGTGAGGTCCTGGTCACGGATATGACAGACCCCGACTGGGAGCCCATCATGAAGATCGCTGCGGCCATTGTCACGAACAAGGGAGGCCGGACCTGCCATGCCGCCATCGTCAGTCGCGAGCTTGGCGTTCCCTGTATCGTCGGCAGCGGCACCGGGACGGCGGCTCTCCATGGAGTGAAGGAAGCCACGGTCTCCTGCGCCGAGGGCGAAGTCGGCAAGGTCTACGAAGGCCTGCTGAAATTCGACGTCCAAAGGGTCAACATCCAGAACATGCAGCGCCCCAAGACCCAGATCATGATGAATGTCGGCAATCCCGACGACGCGTTCAGCCTTGCCGCCATTCCCAACGACGGGATCGGGCTGGCCCGCCTGGAGTTCATCATCAACCAGTTCATACGCATCCATCCCATGGCGCTGATTCAATTCGACCGCGTCACGGACCCGGATCTCCGCAAGGAGATAACGAGTCTCACCCACGGCTATCCGAACATGCCGGACTTTTTTGTCGACAAGCTGGCTCAGGGTGTGGCCAAGATCGGTGCCGCCTTCTGGCCCAACGACGTCATCGTCCGGATGAGCGACTTCAAGAGCAACGAGTACGCGAACCTGATCGGCGGCTCCTTCTTCGAGAACGAGGAAGAGAACCCCATGATCGGCTTCCGCGGGGCGTCCCGGTATTACGACGAGCGCTATCGCGACGCCTTTGCCCTGGAATGCGAGGCCATGAAAAAGGTGCGCAACGACATGGGCATCACGAACGTCAAGTTGATGATCCCCTTCTGCCGCACCGTGGAAGAGGGGAAACGGGTCATCCAGGTGATGGCCGACAAGGGGCTGGTCCAGGGAGAGAACGGCCTGGAGCTTTACATGATGGTGGAGATTCCCAGCAACGTGATCCTCATCGAGGAGTTCGGGAAGATCTTCGACGGCTTCTCCATCGGCTCCAACGACCTGACCCAGTTGACCCTCGGGCTTGACCGCGATTCCGCTCTCGTCAGCCACATCTTCGATGAGCGCAACCAGGCGGTGATGGACCTCGTGCGGATCGCCATCACCAAGTCCCGGAAAATGGGGAAAAAGATCGGCATCTGCGGGCAGGCCCCGAGCGATTACCCCGAGTTTGCCAAATTCCTCGTCGAGTGCGGGATTTCCAGCATATCCCTGAATTCCGACACGGTCATCAAGACAACCCTGGATATCCTGGAGACGGAGAAGTCGCTGGGGATTACGAAATAATCACTGTGGACCAGGCGGGCTTTCCGTCTGATCTCGATCCGGAAGGGGCCCGGCCGCAAGGCCGTGGCCCCTTTTCTGTGCGGCCTTGACCGGCACGAGAGGGCACGAAAAAAGGGGCGGACGTTTCCCGCCCACCCCCTTCGGTCAGGTTCTATTCAGGGACCGTTACCGCATGCTCAGGAGCTTGCGGGAGATGACCACCCTCTGGATTTCGTTCGTTCCCTCGTAGATCTGGCAGATCTTCGCGTCGCGCATGTGCCGTTCCGCCGGGTATTCCTTGCAGTATCCGTAACCGCCAAAGATCTGGACGCCCTCGATGGCGGCTTTCATGGCCACGTCGGAGGCGTACATCTTGGC
>CAZXMK010000143.1:0-7660 GCA_964641935.1 uncultured Syntrophaceae bacterium | reverse complement strand
TGGACCTGAAGCAGTTCGGCAGCGTCGGCGACGTCATCCGGGCCAACTCGGCCTACAAGATCCTCCTGGAATCGCCCGATTACGAGAAGGCGAGGCAGGAGGGGCTCTTGGACTACGACGACTTCACCATGAGGCTCCTCACCTCGGTCAAGTCCATGCGGCCGAACTATTCGGAGCTGCTCATCGACGCCCCCCATGGCCGGGGGGTGGCCCGGCTCGCCGTGGACCCGTATTCCTACTACTGCTACACCTCGGACGGTACTGAAGTTACGGAGATAGCGTCCCTGGTGGACAAGGGCATGAGCTATGACGAAGCAATCCGCGAGATGGTCAGAAAATATCGCAGCGACCCTGATCATCTGCCTCATTCTACCGGCCTACGCGCCAACCGTACGGGCTGACAGCCCGGGGGCCACGGCGGGTACCGTTTCCGCCAACCAGGCACTGGGAAGATTGGGCTCAGCCGAAGGAATCAGGGGGAACGCTTACACCCCCCTTACCTCCAACGCAGCCCCGATGTCGACCCTGGACGGTGCGAAAAGCTTCAACGCCCAGATCCAATGTCCATCCACCAGTGCATTCGTTACGGTCTTTCTGACCCCTGCTGCGGGAGGCGAGGCGGCGATCACCGTGGGAGAGGACCTGGATTTCGATGGAGCAGCCGAGTATACCTTCACCTCTCCGGTGAACGCCTCCGGGGTATGCGCCAACGGCATCATCTCCTGCGAACCGGGTACCTGGAACAGCTGCAGGGGCTACCGGTGGACCGCCAACCCGGCAGGCCAGGCAGCTTTGCAGGAAGTATCCATCACCAACCTGGGTGGATGCTACTGCATCAACAGCAGCTGCGGCAGCAACCTCTTTTTCGCACGGACAGTACAGATACTCGAGACCGTCGGGGGAGGAGTCATCGGCTCGATCCAGGGGCTGTCGCCCAGGTTCACGGTAACCAGGGCAAGGATTGACGGCACCTCGATCCTCTATCACGGTCAGGCCACGGCAGGCTGTTCGGCCGCCGGCGCCGGGGGGAGCCTCCCCACTGCCTACTACAGCCAGGGCACTGACACAACGCCGGGCCTCCAGCTGGCCGGAGCCGGTTCAGTGGAAGCGTCTGCGCAGTCGGCCGACCCGGACAGCTACGACAGCCTCATCCAGTCCTCCCATTCCCTGGCCTCTAACCCCGGCAGCACTTCATCATGCGTGGTTGAACGGGTGGGGTCGGTGGCTACCACTACCTACACGTTCGACCAGGCAGCCACCTCGGGCAGTCTCTGCACGGACCACTTCCTGTACGCGCGCATTTACCGGGTGGATGAGAGCGCCTATGAACTCCAGTACCTGGACACCAGCCCTTCCGGCGATGCGCACGACAACTGCGGCGGCGCGTTTCCCGGGGATGCCCCTCTCGGGAGCGATGGCTGGCATACCCTGCGGACCGTCACATTCCCGGTGGTCGGTGCCAACTACCGGCTCAGCAACGCCTCTTTCTCCCTGCAGAATATCAACGGATCGGGGTGCACGGCCGGGTCCGTGAATCTCAACGGGATGACACAGGGCTTCGACGTTTCGCTTTCCACAGGCGCGGTATGCCCGGCAGCCGGAGCGCAGCGCCCCTCCTTCACCTGGAGTTACCTGTTCGAGATGATGGAGGACGTCTACAACGAGGGAATCAACGACGGCTGCGCGGCCCTGGCGGCGAAGAGCGATTGCTCCCTCCGGGAGGAGACGGTGGACGGGGTCCTGGCGTACAGCAACTTCTCACCGACCTTCATCACGCCTATCACGACCTGCAAGACCTTCCACGGCTCGTTCTCTTCCCTCCTCGAATGCCGTGACTGGTGGAGAAAGGAGCGCACGTATCGCTGTCCCGCAAGCAGCACCTGGGACTTCAGCGACGCGAAGAGGCGGGTAGACCGGGTCACCGGCACGGCCACGGACAATGTCACCGCCATGACATACCAGGACCTCAGGAAGGACAAAGGCGAGTGGCTCACGGAAGACAGGAGCATCACCCTGAATACTCCCCGCGAGGAGTACCGGAAACCGATCCTGACCTGCAAGACCAGAAAACCGAAGCGGAAAACGGACGCCGCCTTTGCCGGGAACGCGGCGCAGTACCTGGCCAACCCGGACGGCTGGGAGTTTTTCTACAGGAAGTGCGACGGCAACCGCTGCCCGGCGGACACCGCCGCCGGGGAAGAGATCGTGATCGACTGCCGGGAAATCAATGAATTCGCCGAGGCGGCGACCATCATGAACATGCTGGAGCAGGCGAACAAGGACATGATCTGCTCCGACGGGGTGAAAAGATGAGGACACGCATCATGGGGTATCTGCTTTTCGTCGTCCTTATTCCTTCGACAACCTGCGCCATGAGCTGGTGTACCGAAAAGGAGCTCATGTTCGACAGCGCCGACATGTGCGCCGCAAGCTGTCCAACGGCCTGCACGGAGGCGACGCGGAAAACGGAGGGGAGTTCCGGCTCGTGCGGCGCGGAGTACCGCGGATTCGTGTACAGCCCTTCGCTCAACAGGACCTACGCCCTCACGGCCGGAACCTACGGCGTGGACGGTCTCGTTTCCGCTCCAGACTATATCGGCAGGGGGGCGATGCTGAAGAGTCGGGCGGAGAACGATGCGGCCGCCACACTGACGAAGTTCTTCACCACCGCTGCCTGGATCGCGGCCGAGGCCTACACCAGTTTCCATTGCGCTAAGACCGGCCGGTACTACTTCGACTCCGGAACCTGCGCCGCCGCCTGTTCCGGTACGGCGTGCACCGGGGCGATTCACCTCCCCACCTACAATACCGTGGAGCCGGAGCGGTTCTTCTGGAGAAACGGCGACGCTCTCACCTACAGGAACTTCGCCGCAGGCGAGCCAGACAATGCCGCCACAGCAGACGACCTCCAGGCTGGATTCGCACCCAAGGGGGAGCACTGGGTCGAGATGGGAGAGGACGGGTCATGGGTCGACGCAGGGAAACACATGGCGGACCAGTCGCATTCCCGGCCGATCATCGTCCAGTTTTCCGGGGCTCTGGACTGCGTGAACGGCGATACGGAGTCCGCCACCGTGACGCCTCCCGGTGATCTCACCGGTTCGGTCTGCGGCAAGGACGTAAACGGCGGCGGCCGGCTGACAGCGGAAGAATTCCGGCAGTGCACCTTCACCATGGACGGCTACCTTTGCCCCATAGACAGCGTTGACTGTGAGCCTGGCTACAATCCCGTTGTCTGCCCCGACGGAGGGGTGCTCAACACGGAACGCGACATGTGCCAGGTTGATCCCGTCGTGACCTGCCCGGCGGGGTATAGCTGGGACCGGGTCTCCGACCGGTGTGTCGGACCGGTCAGCTGCCCGGACAACGGGGTACTCAACGGAATATCGGATCGCTGCGAAAAGATTCCCGCCACCGTCTGTCCGACCGGCTACACCTATGATGCCTCGCAGGGAATATGCGCCATGCCTCCGGCATGTCAGGCAGGCGCCTACGTCCCAACCAGGGACCGGTGCGAATTCGCCTGGACCCCGAGATGCCCGAGCGGGTGGGTCTACGATTCGTCCGCCAATACCTGCGGCAGGGCGCCGGTCTGCTCTTCCGGCAGCTACAACGCGGCTTTCAATCTCTGCGTGAAGCCGTCGTTTACCGGATGCCCGTCCGGTTATGCGCACAATCCATCCAGAGGCAGGTGCGAGATGTCGCCCCAGTGCGCCCAGGGAACGTTCGACCCGTCAACCGACAGGTGCATGTGGACGTCGAGCGGCAGCTATGCGGCCACGGCCGTGTACAGCTGTCCGAACGGGGGAAGCCTGAGCGGAACCACGTGCCACACCACATCGACCTATGCGGCGACGGCAACAACAACCGGTGGCGTTTCCTATTCCGTCTCCCTTCACCGGCTTGGCTCAATTCTGGGCAGTTCGTGCGTATGCAACGCGGGTGTCGGTCTCGATCCCGCCGGTAGCGGGGGGATGTGCAGTTGCGGAGTCGTCGGGTACATGGCGCCGGCCTCTTTTGCCGGGGCGGTCTCCCTGCACAAGGTGGGTTCACGTATCGGATCGTCATGCATGTGCACCACCGCCGTGGGAGTTGACCCCGGCGGTGGCAGCGGGTGCAGTTGCGGGGTTGTCGGATATGTTTCGTCAAACACTTTCAATGGTGCGGTCCCCGTGCACAAAGTAGGTTCGAGCATCGGTTCGTCATGCGTGTGTGTCTCCGATATCGGGGTCGAACCATACGGTGGCGGCGGATGCAGTTGCGGAATTGTCGGATATATGGCGCCGTCATCCGGCAGCTACGGCGGCACTACGACATACAGCTGCACCGCCGGCGATTCCCTGAGCGGCACGACATGCACGCACACCGGTTCCTATTCCGCGACTGCAACCTATACCTGCCCCTCGGGCGGCACACTTTCCGGGACCACCTGCCAGGTGACCACCACCAACCAGGTCAACCCGTCATGCCCGGGAGGAAGCTTTGACGCCGTGACGGACCTCTGCTTCGCGCCAATCGGGAAGGGGTGCGACGACGGTTTCAGCTACGACGCGGGCAGCGACCAGTGCGTGAGGAGTCCCGACTGCGGGGCGGGGGTGCTCAACGTGAGCGCCGACAGGTGCGAGCTGACGGTCACCAGGGATTGCGGGGCCTTTGCCCTCGATGGAGCCAATGGCATCTGCTACTCCCAGCCGGTCTGCGACCGGGGCGCGTACGACCCGGCGCGCAATCTCTGTGTCGCCACCCTTACCCGGGACTGCGGCGCGAACTACACCCTCGATGCCGCGTCCGGCATGTGCCGCACCGTTCCGCCATGCCCACCCGACCCGGAATTCCCGCTTTCCTCCACCATAGCCTACTCAGACGTCATGAACGCATGCGTTTCGGATCCCGTGCATTCCTGTCCCGCCGCATCGGGATACGCCTATCTCGGTCCACCGGCAGGGAAGTGCGAGGTGCTCCCGGTGTGCGTCACGGGCGCCTACGACCCTGCAAAGGATTCCTGTCTCACCGGCGAACTGGTCTGCCCCTACGGCGACTTCCGTTGCATGCGGAGCGGGGACAGGTTCCAGTGCTCACCCTTCACCTGCGGCGATACCGAGGAGCAGCAGGCCGACATGTCCAGCTATCAGGACAACGGTGAACGGGACCCGGCTACCGGCCAGTGCACGGGTCAGCTATACATCTTCAACGGCAAACCGGGTGAGTGCAAGGAGCCGGGCGTTTCCACCACCTGGTTCCAGTGCTGCAGCACGGACGAGTCCAGCTTTCTCTTCATCGAGAAGGCCTGCGGTACCGGCGACAAGCTCACCGCGTCCGCCATGAAAGCGAAACGGACCCATTTCGTGGGGACCTACTGCAGGAAGAAGTTCCCCCTCATCGGCTGCGTGCAGTCGGCCCAGGTGCACTGCGTATTCCAGTCGAAACTGGGGCGGATCGTCCAGGAGCAGGGGAGGATGCAACTGAAGAACTTTCAGGGAGGATCCGGACCCGACTGGGGAACTGCCGAAAAACCGAACTGCCGGGGGTTTACGCCTGAGGAGTTCCAGTTCCTCGATTTCTCGAAGATGGACCTGTCCGAGTTCTTTGCAGATATCAAGGCCAAGGCTGCCGACGTCATTCGGGGTGAATTGGAAGGCAGGGTCGATGAATTCTACGACAAGACTGTTCATTAGCGCGGCGGCTCTTCTCCTTACAACCCCGTGCCCGGCCAAGGACCTGGGGACCTTCGGCGCCGTCTACCCGATAGCAGAACCGGATTCACTGACGGAACTGCGGGCAAAGGCGGCCAAGATCGACTGGAAGAGGCATCTCGACCGGGACAGGCTTTCCCGCAAGGTGAGGAACTTCAAGCCGTCCGACCTGAAGCGACTCCCAGCCGCAGCCAGGGACCGCGCCTTTCTTTCCGACCTGTCCTACACCCTTGAAGTGGATATTCCGGACGGCAAGGGGGGAATCCTCTATCCCAAGGGGTATACCTTCAATCCGCTGGAGTACATCCGGATGCGGAGGGCCATCGTGGTCATCAACGGTAAAGACCGCAGGCAGGTTGCATGGTTTCGCAAATCACCCTGGTTCAAGGACGTGAACGTCATGCTGCTCCTCACGGACGGCAATTACTTTTCCTTGGGAGACAGGCTGAAACGACCGGTCTTCTTCGCGAACTCTTTGATAGTCGAACGGCTCGGCCTGAAGGCCGTGCCGTCGGTGGCGCGGCAGCAGGGACGCTACATGGAGGTTCGGGAATATGCGGTGCGGTAGGGTTCCGGCGATGCCGGCGTTTCTTGCGGTTGTGTCCCTCATCCTTCTGTCTGCCGCTCCGGCTTCGGCCGTCTGCAAAGGGAGTGTCCTGGATCCGGTGAACGATGTCTGCTGGAGCTGTATCTTCCCCATCAAGATCGGAGGAGTTCCCATTGTGGAGGGGGAAAACGCCGAAGCGCCGTCGAGCGCGGACGCCGGGTTCTGCGTCTGTCCGATACCGGTGGCGCCGTATGTGCGGTTCGGCATAACCGCTTCCCTCTGGGAACCGGCCCGGATGATTGAGACAGTGAAGGATCCATACTGTTTTCCGGCGATCGGTGCATCGGCCGACAACTCGGAGCAGAAAAAAGGCTTTCTGCGCGGTACCCATTCCCATGTCCAGGGACCGGGAAACAGCGCCCAGGACTCATCGGTGTTCGCCCAGGCCCACTGGTGGATCATGCCGTTCTGGTCGATACTGGAGGTGCTCATCGACTACACCTGCCTGGAGATTGCGGGAGTGGATATCGCCTACATCACCGAGATCGATCCCCTATGGAACGACGACGAGTTCTCGGCCATCATCATGCCGGAGGCGCTCCTGTTCACCAACATGGTTGCCCAACTGGCCTGCATGGCGGATGCCGCGGCCTCCCAGGTGCTTCCCCTGTCGCCCCTGTTCTGGTGCATGGGTTCCTGGGGGTCCGCGTATCCCCTGACCGGGCACATCAACGACAACGACTATGTGCAGGGCAACGCGGCCGTGGCCGGACGTCTCATCTACAAACTGAACCGGGAACTGGTGATCTGCGACCCGGGTGTCTGGTACTGTTTCTGTGTCCCGACCCCCATCTGGGTGAAGCACAACTACCGCATCCAGGTTGCCCGGCCCACGCCCGATTTCATGTGTCACCCCCTGGGGCGGAGCGGGATGATCTGGGAGTATCTGAAGAACCCGCCGTTTGACGGACAGAAAGGGGCGGAAGGAAACTTTCTCTGGATCATCACCCGGAAACGGGACTGCTGCATGTCGGGGAACTAAGGCGCTCGGCAATAAATAAAACATCCCGTCTCGCATCTCATCTTCAGGCCATCTTTGACCTGTCTTCAATCGACAAATCCTCGACGTAGCTCGTGCTACGCCTGCGGTGTGTCTCAATCAGGCAGGCCAAATCCGACCCGAATCTGAGCGCGATACGGAACGCATATTCATTGCCGGGCGCCTGAGGCAAAACGAGGATGCCGTGTCCAAAAGGAGGCGCCATGACGCAGCCGTGCGAATCAAAAAGCGACTACGAGGTTCTGATAACGGAGGAGTATTTTCCCTTCTGGGACAGGGAGACGAAGAATGCGTGGAACCAGGGGCTGAAGGCCTTCATCGACCTGTGCGGCTGTCACCCGGACGCCGATGTGGAGGACC
>CAZXMK010000142.1:0-7844 GCA_964641935.1 uncultured Syntrophaceae bacterium | reverse complement strand
AATCCCGTTACCGGAAGCGTCGTCATTCGGTATAACCGTGACGCGACCCATTCCCGCAACATTCTTCTGTACCTGACGGAAAAGGGGTTCATCGATATGGAAAAGGCTGTCCCCAGTGGCCAGTACATGAACAAATCAGCGGAAAAGATGGGCGAGACCATCGGCAAGGCCGTTTTCAGCGCATGCGTGGAAAAGGTCTTCGAAAACTCTGCGTTTTCACTCCTCGCGGCGCTCATCTGAGCCGCAGCCCCCGCCCGAACCGAATCATATACGAACATAACGGAGCATGCCCCGCCGCCTGGAATCGTCCTCATTCCTGCCGTGCCTTCGGCTTCGCGCGGGCCCTAGCGGGCTTTTTCCCGTCAGGCTTTACGGTCGCCTCTTGGGCGATGTCGACGGTTTCAGCCGTCAGGAGCGCCTCCGGCTTTCCGGGCGCCGGTTGCGGCACGGCATCAACCGGAGTCTCTTCAATCGGCGCCGCGTATTCCTCCTCCCGCGCGGCAGGCTTCTCCTCAACCGACAACAAGGCTTCCTCTTCATGCAGAGGAGGCTCCTCCATCGGTACCGGCCCCGCTTCGACGACCGTCTCACCGGCCACGCTCGTCCTGGGAGGCTCTTCCGTCTCAGCCTGAGGCAGCGCCGGCACGACGGAGGACAGGACTTCCCTGACGCCGCCGACCGTTTCACGGCCCACCCCGGTTGCGGCACGCACCGTTGCCCGGCCCACTTCTGCCGCAGCTTCTGCCGCACCTGTCCCAAGGACTCTGGCGACCTCCTCCACGTTGCCCCCCACTTCACGGGTCGCTTCCATGATGCCGTCGGTTGCCGCCCTGCCGATGAGGACGACATCCCCGCCGACCGCCGACGCTTCCCGGAAAGCGCACCTGACGGTATGATCGGCGGCCTTGACGATATCACCGCCGATATCGTGCACGCCCATGATAATCCCCTTGGCCACGGTGCGGGAGGTGGTGGCGAACCCCAGGCCGATTTCAGCGGCGGCGTCAATCCCCCCCTTGATGACATCTCGGGTTACCGTAATCAATTCCGTCGTTGCCGTTCCGGTTTCCCGCAAGGTATCCGCAACCGTGTTCCGCACCAGGGTCACAAGCTGGGACTGGAACGTGTTCAATCCCTTCAGAATATCGATGATGGCATCCTTGACCGCTCCCCCTGCCGCGTTCCGCGGTTCCCCGGGCTGTTGTACTTTCAGAACGTCATCCGCTTTCATGTCAATCTCCTTTCCAGCACAGAATCACGATTCACTCCCCTCCGGCCCCGTTGCGGAGCAGCATGCTCACATCGGTGACTTCCCAGGGAAGTCCGATATCCATTCGTCCCACGTGTCCATAGGCGGCAAGCCTGCGGTAGAAGCCTCCCCTGACCGTTGAAGGAAGGTGCCTCAGGTTGAAACGCCGCACGATTGCCGCCAGGCGGAAATCGAAACGTTGTGCGACCAGCCTGGCTATCTCCGCTTCCCCTATCCTGCCCGTCCCGAACGTCTCAACCTGAATACTGACAGGCCGGGCAAGGCCGATGGCATAGCTCAACTGGATTTCGCATTCATCGGCAAGACCGGCGACAACGATGTTCTTTGCCGCATGACGGGCCGCGTAGGCGCCCACCCGATCGATACGCAGGGGGTCCTTTCCGCTCAGGGACGCACCGCTATGACGGGCATACTCACCGTAGGTGTCGATGGCGTTTTTCCGGCCGGTAAGGCCCGAGTGCACGGAGGGTCCCCCCACGGCAAAGGTCCCTTCCGGATTGATGACGATCCGCGTGGAGGCATCCGGCCCGATCGGCTCGTCGGCGAACACCTGCGTTATCACCGCCTCCCTGATATCGTCGCGAAGACGTTGGATGCCCGGCTCGTCTCTCCGGTTCTGGCTGGCAATGACCGTGATGCTGTGGATACGGGACGGTACGCGATCCCGGTATTCCACCCCCACCTGGGTTTTGCCGTCGGGCGCCAGGTACGGAAGTATTTTCTTGATGCGCACCGCGCTGAGACGCCGGGCAAGACGGTGGGCCAGCCATATGGGAAGGGGGAGGCCTGCCGCTGTCTGGTTGCAGGCAAAGCCGAACACCGTAACCTGGTTGCGGGCCGTGATGCTCTCCACCATTTCTTCGGACAGGTCTTCCTCCCGAAAGGGGAACTCCTGCTCCGGGGAGAGTTCCGTGAGGCTGGTAACGATGCTGCAGTTCCTGCCGTTGAAGGTGTCGTGCTCATACCCGATCTGATTGATGACCTGGCGGGCCACGGCGGAAAAGTCGATGGTCACCTCGGGGGTAAAGCGCGCCGCGATGAAGAGGATACCGTTGGCGACCGCGCATTCGGCGATGATGCGGCCGTAGGGGTCGTGCTGAAGGCGCCGGTCGACAATGGCGTCGCTTATCTGATCGCACAGCTTGTCCGGGTGCCCCTCGGTGACTGACTCTGAGGTAAACATGAAATCCTTGATCATGACGGTTCACCACTTTTTGCCTGTTTCACGGCTTCGTTGACGATGAACGGGGCAACGGCGCTGCCTCCTATCACCAGGTAATCGGACAGGGCAAGGGGCGCGATACCCAGCAGGCCCCTGGTTCCGGGAATGACCATGACAAGGGCCTGGAGTGCGAACGACCCGCCCAGCGCCCATTTGAGATACGGGTTGGAAGGGAGGGTGCGGCCGCCGAATATGCCCGAAACTTCGGAACGGCAGTACACGGCATGCTGAAGCTGCGCTGCGGTCAGCCCCAGAAACGCGATGGTGCCGGCCCTCGGTCCCGCGCCGTAGCGGAGCAATCCCCACCCGTATGCGCCCAGGGCGAAGGCGCTGATTACGGCGCCTTCCCGACCGATGCTCCGCAGATCTGCGTTGCTGATGATGGACTCCGCCGGGTCGCGGGGAGGGCGCTGGAGCACGTCCGGCTCCGGTTGTTCGAGCGCCAGGGCGAGACCGGGGAAAATGTCGGAAATGAGGTTGATCCAGAGCAGTTGCATGGTGGTGAACGGCTGGCCCATGCCGAGGACGATGGCGGAAAACATGACCATGATCTCCGTGAGGTTGGTGGAGAGGAGGTACCGGACCGATTTGCGGATATTGTCATAGACGGTCCTGCCGTGGCTGATGGCAATGATCATCGTTTCGAGCCGGTCGTCTTCCAGCACCACGTCCGCCACCTCCCGCGCCACGTCGGTCCCGGTCCCTCCCATGGCAATGCCGATATCAGCAGCCTTGAGGGCGGGACTGTCGTTGATGCCGTCGCCGGTCATGGCCACGACCCGCCCTCCCCGCTGGAGGGCCTGCACGATCTGCAGCTTCTGGGCCGGACTGACCCGGGCAAAGACGTGCACCTTGCGCGTGAATATGGTAAGCAGTTCCGGCTCCATCTCCTGCAGTCTGGTGGAATCGAAGATCTCCAGGGGCGCGCCGTTGCCCAGGGAAAGCTCCCTTCCCACGGCATAGGCGGTCGGCACCTGGTCGCCGGTAATCATCAGCGTGTCGACACCGGCCCGGTGAAAGATCCCCATCAGTTCCTTCACCCCGGGTCTGACGGGATCCGCCATACCGACCAGCCCCAGCCAGACAAAGCCGTGTTCCCGAAGGGATCCGTTCTCTTCCGCCCCGACGATTGCGCAGGCGATTCCGAGAACCCGCAGCGACTCACCGGCCATCCGTTCATTGGCAAGACCGATTGCGAAACGCTCCTCTTCCGTCAGGGGGAGCTCCATGCCGTCCCGTATGACATAGTCGCACATGGACAGCACCTCGAGCGGGCTTCCCTTCAGGGCGATCAGCCCCCGCGGTTCGGTATGGGGGATTGCAGAAGGGAACGCGTCGCCCCGCAACGGGCCGTGAAGGGTGAGCATGTAATTGCGCGCCTCGGAGCGGTGCACCACGCGCGCCAGCGGGCACGCCCTGCGGACATCCAAGACGTCCACTCCTGCGGTAATGGCCAGATGAACAAGGGCGTTTTCCGTGGAAGAGCCGTTCAGCAGATACTCGCCCTCTTTCCGGGCCACACCGGTCTCACTGCACAGGACACAGACATGAAGGAGCCGAACCAGTTCAGCGCTGGAAAAGGGATCGACCCGTCTCCCCGCGTCGGTTACCAGGCCGTCGGCAACCACAAGATGGCGCATCCCGGCATGAATCGCCACCACGGACATTCTGTTCTGGGTCAAGGTCCCGGTCTTGTCGAGGCAGATGGTCTGAACCGCGCCGAGGGTCTCTACCGCGTCCAGCCGGCGGATCAAAACGTTGTGTTTCCTCATCTCGCGAATCCCGAGGGCCAGTATGGTGGTGGCGACCGCAGGAAGGCCCTCCGGGATGGCGGCAACGGCAAGGGAAATGGAACTGCGGAGCATCTGGAGGAATCCGTAGCCGCGCACCATGCCCGCGACAAACACCAGGCCGCAGATGCCGGCGCTGAGGTAGACCAGACGGGTTCCGATGGAGTCAAGCTGGTTCTCCATGGGTGTCTTGGGGGGGCGCGTTTCACCGACCAGTTCCTGCACCTTTCCCAGTTCGGTGTACTTTCCGGTTCCCACCACCACGGCAGCTCCCTGACCGCCGGTAACGAGGGTTCCCATATACGCCATGTTGATACGGTCTGCAAGGGGAAGCACCGGTTTTGTCAGGGCGTGCGGCACCTTGGTAACCGGCTGGCTTTCGCCGGTGAGCGCCGACTCGTCAATGGTAAGATGGTTCGACTCGATGATGCGCGAATCCGCCACAATGTAGCTTCCCGGCTTCAGGGCGATGATATCCCCCGGCACCACCTCCTCCGCCCTGACCTCGCGGACGGCGCCGCTCCGTATGACATGGGCCGAAGGACGAACCAGCCGCTTCAAGGAGTGGATGGTCATCTCCGCCTTGCTTTCGGTAATGTAGCCGATGGCCGCATTGATGCCCACAACGGCCAGGATTGCCACGGCGTCGGCAAACCCGCCCGTTGCCACGGAAAGGGCCGCGGAAACTCCCAGGAGGTAGACGGGGAGAGAACGGAACTGATCGATGAAGATACTGAAACCGGAGCGGGGCACTGATTCCGGGAGCAGGTTCGGACCGTACTTCCTGAAGTTTTGCGCCGCCAGTTCCGGGGAAAGGCCTTCCCCGGGACGCACGGCAAACCGGGACAGGATTTCATCCCCTTCCAGGAGATGCCAGGCCTCCCCCGCCTGCTCCTGGGCACGAACAACTTGCAGTCGCAGTTTTCTGCGGCGCAGCCGCTCTTCTTTCTGCCCACGGGCGGCCGTCGCGGTGTCACGCCCGGACGGGGACTCGGCGCAGTCCCCGGTGGCGCGGCACTGCATGGGAGAATATTCGGCGAGGCACGACGCCACCAGCGAGACAATGCAACTCACGGCCCATTCCTCCGGGAAACGGAGGAGAATGGTTCCGGTGGTGCTGCTGGCGGAGCAGGAGGTGATAGCCTCTTCCCGGGAAAGCCGGGATTCCAGGTGCGACTTCAGGGCATCACAGCGGCGGAGGCCGGTGACGCGCACACGCACCCGGCCTCGCACTGCGTGGTGGACTACCTCCACCCCGGAACCCATTCCCTTCTGCAGGAAGTGGTCTTTCGTGTCCGTGGGGGGAGTATGTTCGTTCACCCGGTTGGCCATACGTCACCCCCGCGAGCATCTCCTCAGGGAACCTCAGGCGTCCCGGTCTGCGCCTTGGGAAGCGCGGCGCCGGCCACATCCTTCACTCCGCCCACAACACCGAGCATCATCTCCCGCACGGTCCTGATGGCGGTGCTGCCGATGGCCCCGGCCGCTTCGACCGCCCCGACGACGACGACCTTCGCCACTTCTTCCACATTGCCGCCGATTTCCTTGGTGGCCTCCAGTATGCCGTCGGCGGCACGCCGGGCAACAACCGCAACGTCCCCGCCCACTTCGGCGGCACCCTTCACCGCGCTTCGTACCGTCATACCGGCAACGCTGAGGATGTCACCCCCCACGTCGCTGACGCCCATGACCACGCCTTTTGCCACGCTCTTCGCACTGAGGGTGAGGCCGGTTCCCACTTCCTCGGTGGCCGCAATGGCGCCTTTCAGCACGTCGCGCGTAACGTTGATCCCTTCCCCTGCAACCGCGCCCGTTGCCTGGAGAGTATTGGACACCGTGCTGCGCACCAGGGTAACGATCTCGGCTTCGATCTCGTTGATCCCCTTCAGGCTGCTCACGATTCCTTCCTTCACCGCAGAACCGGCCTTCCCGATGGCCTCGCCGGTTCCCATCCTTTCCTTGCATTCCCCTTCTCTGACGACATCTTCTTCCATGGCACATCCTCCCCTTCACCACGCCCCTCCCTGCTCAGGGACGCGGCGACTCAGCGGCTCCGGCACGATTCCTGGTCTTGAGAAAAATGTTCAGGGCATACCAGAAGGCGGTATACCATGCCGGAGCACCAAACCTTCCCCGTGCGATCTGATAGATGCCTGTTCCCGCGAGTGCCAGAAACGATGCTCCCGCCAGGTCTATCTCCCCTCCCGTCAGTCCCTTCAGCCTTTCATCGACAGCGCGATAGGCCCCCACCGTCGCCTGGACATAGCGTGGAGGCGTGTTCCCACGGGACTCCCCTCCGGTGATGCTGAAGAGGCCCGTTTCCTCCCCGCGGCGGGCAATGGCCGCGAATTCTCCCTCGTGTACGATAAGAACGCTCCCTGTGGAAGGGTTGACCGTAACCTCCCGCACGCCGCCACACTTCCGGAGCTCCTCGCGCATGGCGGCAAAGTACTCCCCATCTCCCTTCCTTCCGGAAATCCTGATGCGGGTCCTACCCGCTATTCCGGATACTATCCGTGCAACGGGCAGCATCAGCCGGACACCTCGCTCTCTCCGCGGCGCTGTTTCCCGTCCTCCTCCGCAACGCCGGCGGCCGCGGCGACCGTCCCCGCGGCAAAAGCCTGCCCCGCGGCCTGTTCCTCTTCCATCTCCGCCCGGGCTTCCGCCACCAGGTCCTCCACCATCTCCCCGGCCTCCGCAAGGGTTTCCTTCCCCTTTTCGTAGAGCATCAACCCGCTCTTGATGGTTGCCTTGGCCAATGGCCGCGCGATGCTGGCGAGAATGGGGAGGACCACCGGAGCGAGCACCGCGGCCCCGATACCGATGAGAAGGCCCGAGGCGGCGTTTTTCCTCAGATCATCGACGAGTCCCATGGCGACACCTCCAACGCTTGATTTCACCTCAGCATTGTCCGGTTCAGTCATTGCACTGCCCAAAGAGTCCCCTCCCCCTCCCATGAGGGAAGGTGGGAGAACTGCTCCGAGACTCGAAGGCACAGTGCCGATCTCACCCTATAAAGTATACTATATAAAGAACGGCAATAGGCCGCTTTCCCCATAATATTTCATTACTTTCCTACTGGGCACACAGGGCGTTTCGGAACAGTAGGGGCCCTATCCGTGGAGACCGGACCAAGGGGTAAAGACGTGCCGCGGGACCGTAAAGCCTCGCCCTGCAGGGCATTTATCCCCAGAGTCGTCCATGGCGTTCGGACCTTGGGGCGGCAGCAGATCCCGGTGCACGACTCCCTGCGCCGCGGGTTCACCCTTGGCTCCCCGGCCGTTTGCCGGGTTCACGCCACCTCGAAAAAAGGGATGATACGTGGTATAGGATGTGGATAGGCCGAGGCCCGCCACAACGTCGGCCGTATTTACCATTCCCCATCGGAGAAAACCATGGACGACACCGCGGACACCCCCCTTTTGGAATCACCCTGCGCCACTCTTGCAGAAGAGCGAAACGCTTCCCCGGAGGGTCTTCCTGCCCCAGCTGGAAGAAAAAGAGGCACTGGCGCACCCCTCCGTGCGGTCACCGGCCCGGAGCCTTCCGCCGCGCCGTCTCC
>CAZXMK010000141.1:0-7850 GCA_964641935.1 uncultured Syntrophaceae bacterium | reverse complement strand
AGCGGAAACGTTTTCGCGACAACGGGAGCCCCCGTGGCAGCCCCCGCGCCACAACACGGACTGTTTTCTCAGGGAGCAATATCGTATTCTGAAACCATTTGGGGGATAGCGTCGGAGCAGGAATTTAGTGCAAGTTGAATGATAAGGGACAAGAAAATGAGACATCGAAAAGCAGGGAAGGTGGCGGAGGGAATCTGGTACCTGGGGCGGGAGGAAACGGGGCTTTACGTACTGGAGGGAAGCCGGGAGTCCATGATCGTGAGCGGAGGGATGGCCTGCATCCTGCCGGAGGTCGTCCGCCAACTGGAATCCTTCGGAATCGAGAGCAGGCGCATCACCAGAATCCTGATCCTTCATGCCCATTTCGACCATCTCGGCGTGGTTCCCTGGTGGAAAAGGACCTTCCCGGACACGGAGGTCCTGGCCTCCTCGCGAGCCTGGGAGGTTCTGTCCATGCCGAAGGCCGTGGCCACGATCAACGAATTCAGCCGCATGGTCACGGAAAGGATGGGTCTTCAGGAGGGACTGAAGAACTACGATTACGCCTGGCGGGACGACGTCATGGGCCGGACCGTCCGGGAGGACGACCGGATCGAACTGGGAGGCCTGAGCGTCCGGATCCTCGAGACGCCGGGCCATTCGTCCTGCTCGATCTCCGCTTACGTGCCGGAATGGAAGGCCCTCTTCGCCTCCGACGGAGGGGGCATTCCCTTCAGGGACTTTTCGATCCCCCTGGGAAACTCGGATTTCACGAAATTTGAGGAGAGCCTGGAAAAAATGGACCGGCTCCCCGTGGAATGCCTCTGCGCGGACCACTACGGCTTCATCACCGGAGAGGAGGCTGGGCGATTCGTCGGCCGGACCCGGGAGGCGGCAAAGATCCTGCGCCGGTCCATGGAAAAAGCCCTGGAACAGCACGGCGGCATGGAGGAGGCCGCACAGGCCCTGACCGGCGATCTCTATCGGCTGCACCCGGACTATTTCATGTCACCGGAGATTACCGAGGGGATCTTCCGCCAGATGCTCCGCCATGTCGCCGGCGGGGCACGTCCGTCCTGACGGCCAGGAAGTTCGCGCGGCGGCAGCGCCTTCGTGGCATTTCCTTACAGGAAGGAGTGCTCCGGCCCCGGGAACTGGCCCTGCCGGACCTCATCGATGTACTTCCCCACGGCTTCTTTCATCTGGGCGTTGATGTTGGCATACTTCTTGACGAATTTGGGAGTGAACCGCTCGAACATCCCCAGGAGGTCGTGAAGCACCAGGACCTGGCCGTCGCAGTGGATGCCACCGCCGATGCCGATCGTGGGGATCGAGAGCGCCTCGCTGATCACCCGTCCGAGCTCCGTCGGGATGCACTCCAGGACGATCGAAAACGCCCCCGCCTCCTCGAGGATCTTTGCGTCTTCCAGGATCCGGTTCGCCGCCTCGTTCCCCTTGCCCTGGACCTTGTAGCCGCCGAGCTGATGAACCGACTGGGGGGTCAGGCCCAGGTGGGCCATGACGGGAATCCCCGCGGCGGCAATGCGGCGCGTCACTTCCGCCACCTCCCGTCCCCCTTCGAGCTTCACCGCCTGGGCGCCCGCCTCCTGGAGGAAGCGGCCGGCATTGCGAACGGCCTCGTCCACCGAGACCTGGTAGGACATGAAGGGCATATCGCCGATCACGAGGGCGCGGCTAACGGCCCGGGTGACGGCCTTCGTGTGATGGATCATGACGTCCATCGTCACGGGGAGCGTGCTTTCGTATCCCAGGACCACCATCGCCAGGGAGTCGCCCACGAGGATCAGGTCAATGCCCGCCTCGTCCACCACGGCTGCGGTGGGGTAGTCATAGGCGGTGATCATGGTGATCTTCTCGCCCCTCTTCTTCATGTCCCGGACCGTTGCCGTGGTTACCTTGTTCAGCTTGCCGTGGGTGCTCATGAGGTTCCTCCCGAAAAAATGAGATAAAGATGCTCCGCCTGCTCCAGGGAAAGGGTTCCTTTCTCCCGGGCAAGTCTCACCGTTTGTTTTCCCAGGACGCAGTAGGTCTCCAGGAGGTGCGGCAGTTTCTCCCGGAAGGCCGCGAGATGCTTTTCGATGGTCCCGGTGTCCCCCCGGACGATGGGTCCCGTGAGGGCCTGGACGGTTCCCATGGTCTCGATGTTCCGGAGCGTCCCTCCGATCAGGGGCCAGACGGCCCGGACCGCAGCATCCCGGTCCATTCCAATGGACTCGTAGACAGCCTCCACCTGGCGGATCAGGGTGACGAGGTAATTCGAGGCCATGCAGGCGGCGGCGTGGTAGAGGGCCTTGTTTTCCCCGGCAACGAAGAAGGGGGTGCCGCCCAGGTCCCCCACGATGCGGACGGCCCATTCCCGGGCGGGTTCGTCGGCGGTGACGCCGAAGACGCTGCCGGGAAGGTTTTCGAGTGCCATGGCATGATCGGCGAACGCCTGCATCGGATGGATGCTGGCCCGGAACGCGCCGGCCTCCAGCGCCGGTTCGAGAAGGTCGAGCCCGCCGGCGCCGCTCATGTGAACGACGGTCTGTCCCTGATGAAATCCTCCCCCCTCGGCGATCTCGCGGCAGACTTCAAGAATCCGGTCATCGCCGGTGGTGAGGAACACCATGTCAGACCGGGAGGCTGCCTCGGCAGCCCCGCGGGCGATGGGGGCGCCCGTGGCGGAGGCGGCCCGCTCCCTTGCCTCCGGGGAGACGTCGTAGAGGGCCGCCAGCCTGTAGCCGGCTTTGCGCAGCAACACGGCCATGGCGGTTCCGACCTTGCCGAGACCGATGAAGGCGATTCGGGATTCCTGGGAGTCGTGATGGGAGGTCATATGGATGTCGGGCCGATGCTCATTTCCGGAACTGACGCACAATCTTGTTGAAACATCGCCGTGATGTCAAGTATAAATCCCCCTCAATGTCCGGGCAGCGCGATTCCATTCCAGGAAAGCCGATGCATGAGCGACAGAACTACCCGCCCTAAAAGGAAGCCGTTGCGGAAAGCCGTGCGCAGGACAGCGGGCCGTCCGAAATACGGCCTATCCTCCGTTTCCCCGGCACACGATCCCTTTCCCGGGATCGCGAACGGCACAAGAGACCTGAGAAATATCGTCGATATCCTTCCCGATCCGACGTTTGCGATCGACCTGGACGGCGTCGTCGTGGCCTGGAACCGCGCCATCGCGGAACTGACTGGAGTCCCCGCCGGTCAGATGATAGGAAGGGGCGACCACGAATACTCGGTCGTCCTGTACGGAGAGCGGCGGCCCATCCTCATCGATTTTGTTCTTCACCCCGGAAGCGACTGGGAGAAATCCTACAGCGTCCTGAAGAAGACCGAAGACGGACGCCTCATCGGTGAGTCGTACATGCCGAGCATACGGGGCGACCGGATGTACTTCGTCGGCAACGCCGCTCCCTTCCACGATTCGGACGGACGCATCCAGGGAGCCATCGAGACGATCCATGACCTGACGGTGCGGCGAAAGATCGAGCAGGCGCTTCAGGACAGTGAGGAAAAATACCGGACCATCCTGGAGGCCACGGACGAGGTCTATTTCGAGGTCGACCTGTCGGGGAACCTGACGTTCTTCAACCGCGTCCTTCCGGAATATGTGGGATACACGGCGGAGGAGCTGGCCGGGGCGAATTACCGGGTGTTTATCGGCGAGGAAACCTCCCCGAAGGTGTTTCAGATCTTCAACCGGGTGTTCCGGACGGGGCTCCCGGAGCGGGCGACGGAATGGTTCATGAAACGCAGGGACGGCGAGACCTTCATGATCGAGGCGGCCGTTTTCCTGAAGCGGGACGCCGAAGGGAAACCCGTCGGATTCCGCGGGACGGCCCGGGATATCTCGGAACGGAAGAGGGTTGAGGCGGATCTGCGCGAGAGCGAGGAGCGGTACCGGACCCTGGCGGAACGGTCCTTCGCCGGTGTTTACGTGATCCAGGACGGACGGTTTCGCTACCTGAACCGGAATGCCGCCTCGTACGCCGGTTATTACCCGGAGGAGTTGATCGATACGGTCGCCATGGACCTGCTCCTGCCGGAGGACCGGGAGCGGACGGGGCAATTCGCCCGGGACATGCTTCGAGGGATCCGCTCCACGCCCTATGAATTCCGGATCCGCACGAAGACCGGGGAGATCCGCTGGATCATGGAGACCGTCACGCCGATCCGTTTCCGCGGGCGCCACGCCATTCTGGGGAATTCCATGGACATCTCCGAGCGGAAGGGTGTGGAGGCGCAGCTCCGCTACCTGAGCACCCACGACATTCTCACGGACCTTTACAACCGGGCCTATTTTGAGGAAGAGTTGAGCAGGATGCAGCGCGGCCGTTCCTTTCCCGTCAGCATCATCATGGCCGACCTGGACAGCCTGAAAAGGATGAACGACGAAGGGGGGCACGCCGCCGGAGACGACCTTCTCAAGCGGGCCGCGCGGGTCCTGCAGGAATCCATGCGGACGGAAGACGTCCTCGCGAGGATCGGCGGAGACGAGTTCGCGGCGCTCCTTCCGTTTTCGGATCACGAGATTGCGTCCTCCATCATTGACCGCATCCGGAAGAACCTCGAAGAGCACAACCAAGCGCATCCCGGTCCTCCGTTGAGCATCTCCATGGGGATGGATACGGGGCAGAAGGGATCGAACCTGACCCTCATCATGCAGGCGGCGGACCGGTTCATGTTCACCGAAAAAGCCAGGAAGAAAGCCGCCAATACGCTCCTGGGAAGGGGAGGCGAACATGGCCCGGGATGACCTCTCGGCTCTGAAAATTGACAAGACGCGGAAAAAGCAGCCCCTGAAGGCATCCAGGAAATGGATGATCGCGGCCGTCGTGGCGGTTCTGCTCGTCGGGGCGAGCATCCTCTATGTCCTGGGTATTCTGACGCCCTCGGTCACGGTGGAGACCGCCGCCGTTTCGCAGGTCTATCCGTCCCAGGGCCTGACGGTCCTCAACGCCAGCGGCTACGTGGTGGCCCAGCGGAAGGCGGCGGTGGCGTCGAAGGCCACGGGTCGGCTGGTGGCGCTCCTGGTGGAGGAGGGGAGCCGCGTCCGGAAAGGCCAGGTCATCGCCCGCCTCGAGAACGAGGATGTCCTCGCGTCCAGGGACCAGGCCGCGGCCAACCGGAACGCCGCCCGGGCGAACCTGGAGCAGGTCCGGGCGGAGCTGGAAGAGGCCCGGCGGGACTATGGGAGGCACAAACGCCTGGTCGAAACGGGGTCCGTGTCGAGATCGGCCTATGACCTGGCGGAGACAAGGCTGCGCAGGGCCGAGGCGGCCGCAGCCTCCGCGGAGGCCTCGCTGAAGGCGGCCGAGGCAGGCGTCCGGGGGGCCGAAACCGCCCTCGACTACACGCTGATCAAGGCCCCCTTTGATGCCGTCGTGCTGACGAAGAACGCCGACATCGGCGACATCGTCACCCCCCTGGGGGCCGCCGCCAACGCCAAGGCCGCCGTGGTGACCATTGCTGACCTGGGATCCCTGCTGGTGGAAGTGGACGTGTCGGAATCCAACATCGGTCGGGTCAAGCCCGCCCAGCCCTGCGAGATCAGCCTGGATGCCCTCCCGGAGGCCCGTTTCCCCGGGGAGGTCCACGCCATCGTCCCGACGGTCGACCGGAGCAAGGCCTCCGTCATGGTCAAGGTCCGATTCCTGAAGCCGAGCGAGCGGCTCCTCCCGGACATGAGTGCCAAGGTGGCATTTCTCTCCCGGCCGGTTGCGGAAGGCGAGGAGAAGGCCCGTCTCGCCATTCTCCGGACCGCCGTCATGGCGAAGGAAGGGAAGCGGATCGTCTTCATGGTCCGGGGAGACCGGGCAAAACAGGCGGTGATCGAAACAGGCGCCGACATAGGGGACATGGTCGAGGTAACCGGCGGATTGCAGGCGGGGGACCGGGTGATCCTCAAGCCCCCGGGCCGGCTCCGCGACGGTTCCCGCATCCGCGTTGCCGAAAAATGAGCGACAGCCCTCCCATTGTCCACATCCTGAATCTCAGCAAGGCCTACCGGCGGGGAAGCCTGGAAGTGCCGGTCCTGCACGACATTTCCTTCGACATCCAGAGCGGCGAATTCCTGTCCCTCATGGGGCCCTCCGGATCGGGCAAGAGCACGCTTCTCAACCTCATCGCGGGGATCGACCGGGCCGACAGCGGCAGTATCCTGGTCGAGGGCGTCGAGATCACGACCCTCTCGGAGACGGAACTGGCGGCGTGGCGGGCCGGAGCCGTGGGCTTCATCTTCCAGTTTTACAACCTGATCCCCGTGTTGACCGCCCTGGAGAATGTCGAGCTCCCCTTGAGCCTCTCGGGTCTTTCGAAGCGGGAGCGGCGGGAGCACGCCCGGATGTGCCTGGACCTGGTGAACCTCTCCCACCGGCTGGATCACTACCCGGGGCAGCTCTCCGGGGGGGAGCAGCAGCGGGTGGCCATCGCCCGGGCCATCGTCACGGACCCGGTCCTGCTTGTGGCGGATGAGCCCACGGGCGACCTCGACCGGGTATCGGCATCGGAGATCCTCGACCTGATGGAGCGCATGAACGGGCAGTTGGGAAAGACGATCATCATGGTGACCCACGATCCCCGGGCGGCGCAGCGGGCTCATGTCCTGCGGCACCTGGACAAGGGGGTGCTGAGCAACGATGATCCTGCGCATCCTCTTTAGAAACGCCTTCCGGAACCGCCTCCGGACGGGGCTCACGATCCTGGGAATCACCGTGGCGATCCTGGCCTTCGGCCTGCTCCGGACCGTGGTCGCCGCCTGGTACGCCGGGGTGGAGGCCGCCTCCGCGGCACGCTTGGTGACCCGGAACGCCGTCTCCCTCGTCTTCCCGCTCCCCCTCTCCTACAAGGAGAAAATCCGTCAGGTCTCCGGCGTCCGGAGTGTTTCCTGGGGCAACTGGTTCGGCGGCATCTACATCGAAGAGAAGAATTTCTTCCCGAATTTCGCCGTGGACGCTCCGACATACCTGGAGCTCTACCCCGAGTTCATCCTCCCGGAAGACCAGAAGAAGTCCTTCCTCGGCGATCGGAAGGGATTCGTTGCCGGACGCCGGATCGCCGCCCAGTTCGGCTGGAAGATGGGCGACACGGTCACGCTCCGGGGCGTCATCTTCCCGGGAAACTGGGATTTCGTTCTCCGGGGGATCTACCGGGGACGGGACAAGACCATCGACGAGACCCAGTTCTTCTTCCACTGGGACTACCTGAACGAGATGGTGCGGCGGCTGTATCCGGGGCGGGCCGACCAGGTGGGTTTCTATATGATCGGAGTGACCCACCCGGACCTGGCCGCGGAGGTGTCCGCGGCGGTGGACGACATGTTCCGGAATTCCCTGGCGGAGACGCTGACGGAGACGGAGAAGGCGTTCAACCTGGGATTCATCTCCATGACCTCTACGATCGTCCTGGCCATCCAACTCGTCTCCATCGTCATCATTTTCATCATCATGGCCGTCGTGGCCAACACGATGGCCATGACGACGCGGGAGCGCATCGGCGACTACGCAATCCTCAAGACACTGGGATTCGGAGGACGCCATATCGCCGCCCTGGTCTTCGGGGAGGCCCTCGTCATCACCCTGACGGGCTGTGTCCTGGGGATGGCCCTGACGTTTCCTGTTGCCCGCGTGTTCGCCGACAGCCTCCCGAATTTCTTTCCCGTATTCAATGTCTCGAATGAAACCCTGGCCCTGGACGTGGCGGCAGCCCTCCTGGTCGCGGGTGTCGCCGGCGTCATCCCGACGCGCAGGGCCATCGGGATCCGAATCGCCGACGGGCTCCGGAGGATCGGGTGATGGCGGTTCCGATCTCCTACAGCATCCGCAACCTCTGGACCCGGCGCCTCACGACGATCCTGACGG
>CAZXMK010000140.1:0-7914 GCA_964641935.1 uncultured Syntrophaceae bacterium | reverse complement strand
TCCTCGCCGTTGCCGTTGCCGTTCCCGTTTTCCTTGCCCTCCGTGTAGACGGTGGTGAAGCCGGGGAACTTCATGACCAGCCCCTGGGCCCGGAGCTGGCAGCGGCCTGCGTCCACGTCGATGATCGTCTGGTCGAAGACGGCGGGGTTCATCTGGCTGGCCACGAAGCGGTTCCAGATCAGGCTGTACAGCTTGAACTGCTCGTCCGTGAGATACCCGCGGATGTCCTGGGGCCGGTAGGCCATGGAGGCGGGCCGGATGGCCTCGTGGGCGTCCTGGGCCGTGCCGGACACCTTGTAGGCCCTCGCCTTGGACGGAAGGTAGGCGGGATCGTAGTTCTCCGCGATGTAGGCCCGGACTTCCTTCAGGGCGTCGTCGGCCACGCGGACCGAGTCCGTTCGCATGTACGTGATAAGGCCGACGGAGCCTTCCTTGCCCAGTTCCACCCCTTCGTAGAGGCGCTGGGCCACGGACATCGTCTTCTTGGCGGGGAAGCGGTGCCAGCGGGAGGCCTCCTGCTGCAGCTTGCTCGTGGTGAACGGAGCCGGCGGGGTCCGCTTCACTTCCTTGCGCTCGACCCGGGCAACGACGGGATCGTGCGACTCGATCTCGGCGACGGCCTTCTCCGCATCCTCGGCGCTGGTCACCCGGGCTTTCTTTCCGTCGATGCGGAAGAGACGGGCCTCGAAAGAGGCCGCCTGTCCGTTGGCCAGTGTCGGTGCCTGCTTCCGGAGGAGCGCTGTGATGTTCCAGTATTCCTCCGGCACGAAGGCCAGGATCTCCCGCTCCCGGTCGCAGATCAGGCGGACCGCGACGGACTGGACGCGGCCGGCGCTCAGCCCGCGCTTCACTTTGTCCCAGAGGAGCGGGCTGATCTTGTAGCCCACCAGCCGGTCGAGGATCCGCCGGGTCTGCTGGGCCTCGAACTTGTTCATGTCCAGCGACAGGGGGTTCTTCAGGGCTTCCAGGACGGTGTTCTTCGTCAGGTCGTTGAAGAGCACGCGGTAGACCGTCTTGTCCCGGCCTCCGATTTCCTGCGCGATGTGCCAGGCGATGGCCTCGCCCTCCCGGTCGGGGTCCGGTGCCAGGTATATATTCTGGGCCTTTTTGGCGGCCTTCTTCAGGTCGGCGATGACCTTCTTCTTGGCGTCGATGACCTGGTAGGTCGGCTCGAACCCCTTTTTAACGTCGATTCCCAGGACGTTCTTCGGCAGGTCCTTGACATGGCCCACGGAGGCCGCCACTTCGAAGTCATCGGGAAGATACTTCCGGATGGTCTTGATCTTGGCGGGTGACTCCACAATGATCAGGGAACGGGACATCCGTCACTCCTTGCGTATGAATTTTTTCCCCGGCAGCCGCCGGATCGCCCCCTTCAACTCAAGCTCCATGAGAAGTCCCAGGGCTTCGTTTGCCTTCATGCAGGAGGCGCGTATGATCTCGTCCGCCGTGGCCGGAACGTCCGACAGCAGGCCGAGAATCGCATGCTCCCGGCCGCCTGGGCCTTCCGGCCCGCCGTCCGGGGGCGGCGTCTTGCATCTTCCTTCCGGGAGGGGCGAGGAAGTGCTTTGGTGCACGATTGCCGCACCTGCCGGTCCGAACCCCGGTTTCGTCGCGGCGGGGGCGGCCACCGACCCGGTTTCCAGAGGATCTTTCCATTCCAGTTGGGGAAGGATCTCCTCCAGGATATCGTCCACGGATGAGACGAGTTTTGCGCCTTCCCGGATCAGGCGGTTGGTTCCCCGGGAACCGGCGGCGTCGATGTTTCCGGGGACGGCGAAAACATCTCTTCCCTGTTCCAGGGCCAGCCTGGCCGTGATCAGGGATCCGCTTTTTTCCGTGGCCTCCACGACCATCACACCCAGCGACAGGCCGCTGATGATCCGGTTGCGGGCCGGGAAGTGGGTCGCGCTGGGCGGCGTGCCGAAGGGATATTCGGTGATGGCCGCTCCCCTGCGGGCGATTTCCTCCAGCAGTTCGCCGTTCTCCCTCGGATACGTCACGTCCAGACCGCAGCCCAGGACGGCGATCGTCCGTCCTTTTCCGGCCAGGGTCCCTTGATGGGCCGCCGTATCGATTCCGCGTGCGAGCCCGCTGACCACGGTTACGCCGCGCATGGCCAGTTCCCGGGAAAGCCTCCCGGCGGTATACCGGCCGTAGGTGCTGGCGGCCCTGGATCCCACCACCGCCACACAGGCTTCGTCCGCCCTCAATTCGCCCCGCACGTACAGCAGGGGCGGAAAATCATAGATCGTAAGCAGTCTTGCCGGGTAGGACGGATCCGTGAACGGCAGGATGGCAACCCCCAGGGAACGGGCCTTCTCAAGGTCCGCCTCCACCTGTTCCCAATCCCGGAAGTCCCTGATCCGTGCGGCTGTTTTGGCTCCAACAAAAGGAAATGCCTCCAGCCTTCCCGTCGGAGCGGAAAAAACCCGCTCCGGGGAGCCGAAGGATTCCAGAAGCCGGAGGAAGCCGACACTGCCGATCGATTCCACCCGGTGCAGGGCAAGCCAGTATTTCAACATGGCGGGCTGATTCATGCGTGCGAGGTGGACCTGGCTTGTCGGCACCCGGAAGGCGCGTTACGTATACAGAATGATTTTCCAGTGTCAAGTTTTTTAAAAAAGGGAAAAAGCATTGCGAAATATGCATGTTTCAGATACACAGGATCAATTTTCGCGGGGATTCTGTCATGGCGTCCTTTCGCTTTTTCTCAAAAATTGTCCTTCTGCTTCTTCTGATCGGTTTGTTCCCGGTCCACCTCACCCCCTTCGTCCGGGGGGCATCGGCGGCATCCGCGAAATCAGCCGCTCCGGCGGGGAAGCGAACCCTGGCCCAACAGGGACCTGTCGTCGTATCGCCCCTTCTCACGGTTGCCCCGCGGGAGGTCGATTTCGGACCCATCGGCACCGGCAGCCCGGAAACGGCGGCATTCGTGCTGAAAAACCTGGGCGGAGGATCGCTCCAGTGGACACTGGCCCCCCCGGAAGGTTGGTCATGCTCCCCTGGAGAGGGATTGAGCGGCCATCTGGATGTCCGGGCGCTGGAGATCCCGGTCCGGCTCAAATACGTCCGGGACACCTCTGAAATCAATGGAGAAGGCGGCAAAGAGCGGGCATTGTCCCTGGTCCTGACGCTTGAGGCCGGGGAGCGGTCCGTGACCTGCAGACGGGACGCCTTGCCGGGCGTTCACCGCGAGATCATCAGGATCAACTCCACGGGGGGAGCCCGTAGTCTTTTCTTCCGCTACCACGTGATCCGTCCGGAAATGCAGCCCCTCATTCATCTGAACCCGCTCCGCCTCGATCTCGGGACGGTCGGTGTCGGAGAGCGGGTTGCCGGAAGGGTCGAATTGACAAACCGAGGAAAAGACATCCTCAAATGGTCCGTCGATCTCAAAGGGGAGCATGGCCAGGAAAAGAATTACTGGCCGCCGCCGGGACGCTACATCTCCTTTTTCAGCGAAGCGGCGAAGGGCAAGGGCTCCTATGCGCCTCCGGCGACCCTGAAATCGTCGCTCGACTTGTCCGGTGCGGTCTGGCTGGAGGAAGAGGGATACCCCGTGGGGACCGGCCGTTCGAACAGCCTGAAACTGAAATTTTCCGGGACAGGGATTACCCTGTATTACTGGAAGGATCCGGACGGGGGCGACCTGAATGTCTATCTGGATGACCGGTTCCTGCAGACTGTCCGCTGCCGGGCCGAAGAGAGGGAATCGGCGGAGACGCTCCTGGCGAAGGATCTGGGCGACGGACCCCATGCGCTGACGTTTGTGAGCACGGCGGGTCGGGCTGTCCTCCAAGGGGTCCGGATCGAGGGGAAGCAAGTCCAGAAAGGGCCTGCTGGATGGATCAATGTCTATCCGAAATCCGGGAGAACGTTTCGGGAAACGGACTATGTCAACGTCGTCGTGAACACGCAGCATCTGACTCCCGGGTGGTATGCCGACCAGATCCTCTTCACCTCCAATGGGGGGGACCGGCTCATGGAGATCTCCCTCGAGGTGACGACGGAGTGCGCGACCCGGCTGCTGAATGTCTTTCGCTATGTCCGGGGCACGGACTATTTCCTCACGACGAACCCCCAGGCCGAGCAGGCGCACCTGCAGGCGGGGGGCTATGTGAGGGAGGGGATCGCCTTCCGGCTTTTCAGTCCGGGAGCCCCGGGGACGACCAGCTTCTACCGCTGGTACAATCCGAGAAAGGGAGACCGCTTCTACGGTTATGACCTGCAGGGCGGCGGCAAGAACCTGCAGGGATACGTCCTGGAAGGAGCCATCGGGAACATTGCCACGTTCCGCCTGGCCCAGTCGCGGGAGCTGTACCGGTGGTATCACCCCTCCCGGGGCGTCCATTTCTTCACGACGGACCCGAACGGCGAAGGTATGCAGAAGAAGGGGTACCAGTTCGACGGCATCGCCGGATATGTGCGATAACGGCCGGGTTTCGCCTTGACAAAGAACGGCAAAGGGGGTAATGAGCATCCTCCTTTCAGAAGACCTGGAGGATGCTGCCGGATGCGCCTGTAGCTCAGCTGGATAGAGCAACGGACTTCTAATCCGTAGGTCGCGGGTTCGAATCCCTCCAGGCGTACCAGATATTCGTGGTGGGTGTAGCTCAATTGGTTAGAGTGCCGGGTTGTGGCCCCGGAGGTTGAGGGTTCAAGTCCCTTCACTCACCCCATCCTTTTCTTTCCCGATGCGCCCGTAGCTCAGCTGGATAGAGTCGCAGGCTTCGAACCTGTTGGTCGCACGTTCGAATCGTGCCGGGCGCGCCAAAAAAGCCAGGGAACTGCCGCTTGACGGTTCCCTGGCTTTTTTTTACGGGGGATCTTCTTCAGGATCAGGAACGGAATGGAGCGCGGAAGGATGCCGGGTGCCCCGGAAGCCGGATCATGTCCTTTTGCGATGATTTTCGGAAAGGTCGATGCGGAGGAGATTGGTTCCCAGGCAGTGGGTGTAGTGCACCTGGCAGTTTGAGTGTGGGCACAGGTCGAGGACGATGCTCAGTCCGTTGTTCGTTCCGTTCGCGTTGGTGCGGACGCAGCGGATAAACCGTCCGCCCGCATGAATGCTGTTCTGGACACCGCGATCCAGTTTTGCGCACTTGAGGGCCACGCTTACTCTCGGCTCTTCCCCCTCCAGTACGCTCAAGAAGACGGGTTTCTGGTAACGGTCCAGTTCAATATGGACCCTTTCCATCCCGCCGTTATCAAGTTTCAGGTGGATTCTTTTTACGAGGACAGGCGTGTCTTGTCTGTATCCCTTCAGCAGGGTCTCGCGTTGAAGCCGTCCCTGTTCATGACTCGATACGGCGACTGCCGCATCCGGGCGATTCGATGCGCCGGAATGAACGGGATTGGTTGCTGGAAGGCGGGAAATCCTTTTTTCAGTCTGCTTCATGTTCTACCCTCTCTGAAACATGAGTGTTCTGAACCCGGAAACCCCCGAATCGCGGCCATTAGGGCCGGCCATCGTGGCGGGCGATCCGTTCCGATAGCATCCGAGGATCTGCCGAGGCCGGTCTGGTAAAGGGGAATCAGGATGAATACGGCCGGTGGATCGCATTCAAAATACTGGAATTTATCGTCGGAGCAAGGCGGATTGATACAGGGGATAATGTGTATATATAATACATGCTTTCTTGAGGGTGAAAGAGAACAAAGTGGTTTCGTTTCTTCCTGACAAAAAGGGTTCTTCGCGTGCGGCAGCAGCAGAGAACCATCTATGGCAGCCGACGCGGCAATGAATGCAGGATAACCCGGTGTCATTCGATCATCCCTGTCCATTCCCCTCCCTTCCTTGACAGGAGACGCTGCATCCGTTAATCAAAAAGTCATTCGGTGCGGCGGGTCTTGACGGATCCGTCCCGACGATTCAAAGAATTCATCTCTTTATCAGGCGGGACCGCCCTATCCTGGAATCCGGACGTTTCCCGCGCGTTCACCGGCGGAGTGCAGTCTGTTTCTGTTTGTCAATTCTTTCGACCGTTCCTGATTTTCATGCCGTCCTGTATGTGAAACAGGATGCAGGAGGCTTTCTTCTCGACGAGGACCGGGGATCAGGAAAGGCTTCAGCAGGAGGATGCAATGACGACACCGGTGCAGCAGAAAATCAGGGACAAGAAAAGGACACCGGAGCAGATCGCCGAAATGGTGAAATCGGGTGACTGGATCAACCACGGCAGCGTCGGTGGCGACTCCACGGTCTGTACCGAGGCGGTGGCGAAACGGCTCGGTGGAGGGCTCGGCCAGTTGAAGAACATCGAGTTCTGGATGTACGCGATGTTCTATCCCCATCTTGAATTGCAGCAGATCGATCCGAGGCAGGAGTATCACACCATCCATGAATACTTCTTTTTCCCATGGAACCGCAGAGCCCGCGACACCTACAACGTCTCCGACTGGGCCCAATGGGGCTGGGCATTCGGAATGTGGGCCCACCATTACCGGTTCGCCAACACCGCGAAGGAGAAGCGGGGAATGGACTGGTGGTTCAACGCCGCCACGGCCCCGGACGAACGCGGCTATTTCAACATGTCTTACGGGACGAACAACTGCAACATCTTCCGGCAGACCGCGAAGAAGATCGTCTTCGAGGTGCGCTCCGACTACCCGTGGGCGGAGGGCGGCCGCTTCAACACGATCCACATCGACGACATCGACTACTGGGTCGAGGTGGACTGCGAGAAGTACCGGTGGCCGCAGATCAACGAGCGGGTCATCCGGGCGAAGCCTGAAGAAGAGGCTGTTGCCAGAAACGTCATGACGATCATGCGGGACCGCGACGTGATCCAGCTCGGCATCGGCTCATTGCCTTCCGCCATGGTCGCCGCCATGGCGGAGGCCGGATTCAAGGACCTCGGGATACACACCGAGATGATGAACGTCGGACTCATCAAGCTCATGGAGTCGGGGCAGGTGACGAACGCGTACAAGAGCATAGACCAGGGAAGGAGCGTCTGGTCCTTTGCTTTTCCCGTGGACGTGAAGTGGTACTACGACACAATTCACCGCAACCAGGCCATGGCCGTCTACGACATCGACTACACGAACAACCTGAACGTCCTGACCCGGATCGACAACATGATCGCCATCGACAACTGCGTGGCCGTCGATCTCCTGGGGCAGCAGTGCTCCGGCTTTTATGAGAAGCGGCCGATCTCCTCCACGGGCGGCTATTTCCAGTTCGTGACGTTCTGTGCCCAGTCCCGGGGCGGACGCGGTGTGGCGTCCATGACCTCCCGCAGCAAGCACGGCACCTCCCGGATTGTGCCGTTCCTCCCGGAGGGCTCCACGGTGGATGTACCGGCCCAGTTCGCCAACTATGTGTGCACCGAATACGGCATCGTGAATCTGCGCGGACTGAGCGGCTACGAGCGTGCGGCGGCGCTGATCTCCATCGCCCATCCCGACGACCGGGAATGGCTGGAGAGGGAGGCCCGCGAAAACGGCCTCCTGCCGCCGAAGTTTCCCGTCTCCATGCTGCCGGCGGAGGGCGGCGGTCGCCGCTATCCCTCTTATGACGAGCGCCGGAAGTACAAGATCCCCATGGGAAGCGCCATCTGGGGATATGACTGGGACGAAGGATTCCAGTCCGGGAAATGAGAGGTTCCCGGAGGCGGCCCGATGACCAGGGCAGGAATGCCGCGCCTCGGTCGTCCAACATGCGGGCGGAATCCGAGAACAGGGGAGATAAAACAGGCGTCTCCACCGGAACCGCGATCACGGTCACCGTCGGAGGGTAGGCAACCGAAATCGGGGATGAAACGACGGCCCCGATGATCCCCCGGAGGACGGGTCAAGAAAATGCTTGCAATGCCCCGGGGATTACGCTAAAGGGCTCCTCCGTTCTGCAAAAACACACACGGGCCCTTAGCTCAGCTGGTAGAGCAGGTGACTCTTAATCACAAGGTC